>CAKZLT010000453.1 GCA_937127195.1 uncultured Saprospiraceae bacterium | reverse complement strand
GGCACACGTTACACTGTTCGACGGTTGGATAGTGGCGCACACGATAGAACAACAAATAAAGGTTCTTTTGATAATTTAAACGATGCTTTGAACAAATGCAGTCAACTAATTTAATTTCGTACATTCGTGTTCTAAATAACAAAATAAAAAGGCATTAACTACAATTACTTAGTTAATGCCTTTTTATTATTGATTCTATTAAATCACTAACCGCTCAAGAGTGGGCGACCAGTTGGAATTTTCGAGCCATCTGGAAATTTGACTTTTGATAATTTAATCTTAGGGTTTCTTAGTAATACAAATTACTTTTGATTTATTGTTATGAAGTCTTGAAGCTCCTGAAGCTGTACTTTGATAAACCGACTTTGATATATTAATCCATCTTTTGATTTGTCTAAATTATAAAGTGTTGGTTCATTCGTTTGCTCTTTGTATCGGTGTAAATTTCTTACTATTTGCGCTCTAGAGTTTTTAAAATCTAGGAAAGTTATTCTTTTGTTTTGATGGTCAGTAAATGCGATAAAATCCGCTTTACTGGTGAACAACCACCCAAGACGACCGCTATCACTTAACGTTTCAAAAATAAAATGTTGATACTTTGATTTGTGGCTTTTTACTTCGATATTCTTTCCATTAACCACATAATCAATTCCTTTTTTTTGCAATTCAAATGCCGTCAAGCGTGGTCTTATTCCTTTGCTCTCATAAATCACATTTTCAAAATACAATTCATTCAACCGCCCTAATTTTAGGGAGCTGCTAAACTTTACTATTGACATTATTTTATGTTTTTTGGTGGTAAAGTGTCCGTAATTTTTTTTGAACTTTACCAGGTTCTTTAATTATACTTTGTTGGTTATAAACTACTACATGAAAAAAAACATTTCTTTTAGATTAACCGTTTTTTTTTGTGTATTAATAATTATTGATTTTCAGTACATTATAAATGTTTTCGTCAATTTTCAGCATCTTTTTTATTTCTAAGTTTTGAGGTTCAAGGCTCTTAAATTCTTTATAAATATAGTCGGTTGAAGCTGTTCTTATCATCTTAAATTCAAAGAATAATTCCAATGTTTTTAATATTTGCTTTATATCGAGTTTATGGCAATGCTTATCAATATTATAGACTGATTTTTTATTAATTCTTTTCTTATAGTTGTATAAAGGACTGGAATAAAATATGTCATCAATATCAAGTGTCAAAGACTGTTCTATTTTTGCAACTTTTCTAAGTTCGAGTTTTTGCAAATTAGATAATAGATTTCTAGTCTTTTTTGAGTTATAAACGGATATTTGAAACATCATTAAAATACGTCGCTTTACTTTTTTGAAAGCTGTTTTATTAAAATTAAGTATCTGGTTATTTATAAAATTACTATCCGAAATAGTCAATTTTAGAAAGACAAATGCCTTTACAATATCATTGCAAAAGTTACTTTCTAAAAGTTCAATATTTTTAACTGAAAACTCTTGAACGGCAAGTGATTGAAAGGCGACTTTTTGACCAAAATAAAACTCTTCTAAGTATTTTGTTAAGTCGCGGTTAGTTGTCTTTTTTGAAAAATACAGACTTTCAATAAAAATCTTTTCTGTTCTTTCGTCTAGTAGGTAGTTTTTAGCGTTTTCAATGGCTTTTTTCTTTCTTTCATTATAGTTCGCTTTTTCTTCTTTTAAGTCTTCTTGAAGGCTTTCTTTTTCGCCTTCATTTAGTTCATTTATTGGTAAACCATCCGAGATAGTAACATTTTCAAATTTTCCTAATTCAGACATTAAGGCAACGTTATTGCGAAGCCTGTTTTTTTTATTCTGAATATCAGAAAGAATGTATAGTTTATCTATATGAAAAGAACCATAATTTAGTTCGTACAGATATTTAAGTAAAGTGTTATTATCCGAATGATTTAAAAATTTCTCATCATAATTTGTATCAATACCATATTTTTGGATATGGTCTTGAAATGCTTCTATTTGGCTATTTATTTCTATTTCAGCGTGTTTTATTCTATCAATAGCCACTTTATGTTGGCATTTTGTATAATCACTTTTTAGCGCGGTTTCTGTTGGTAGGATGCAATGAATATCAACTTTATTTAGTTTGCGGAAACGTGCGGAAAATTGCTTTATAGTTTCAACATCTAGGAAACTTTGACGGGTTGAAATAGTAATTACTTTATTAATATTTCTATTATCAATACTCACGCCTTCAGCTATGATACAAGTTGAAAGAATAAGTTTTACACCGTTTGGAATGGCTTTCTTTCTTGAAATACTATCAAAAACAGCTTTAGAACTAGAATTTAAGTTATTCTTTTTGTCAGAAGTTAGTAGAACAATTTCGTCATTATTCAAATTGAACAAATTTAGAAGTATTCCTTTTATAGCTTCTAATTTCTTCTTATCATTCAATAAGACTACATCAATAGAATTACTATCAATATTATTCTTATAACCGAGTATTTGCACCAATTCCGCGATGTAGTCGCTATTTTCATAATCAAAAACGGTGATTTGCTGCGCTTCTTTTTGCTTTATTTTTATGGCTTTAAAGTCAAAAATGTTAGTCATTAAGTCGTTAGGAGTTCCCGACAAAAGAACTGTTTTTGCAGCGATAGAAAAAGCCTGTTGAAAGAATTGAACCGCCCTTTTTCTGTAATTGAATGCACTTACAATATTATGACTCTCATCTATAACCATCAAACGTTGCTCAAGATCGTTTACTCTTTGTAACTGGTCATAGGTGCAAATGATTATATTTTTATCAAAGTAGTTAGGCGTTTTCCTTTCACCTGTTAGAATAGCGACGCTATTTCTATATAAAGAAAGTGCATCTTTATAGATAGATTCTGTTAGTAACTGAGTAGGACAACAAAAGACAATTTTTAAACCTATTTCTTTTATAATTGGTGCAAACAGGTTTATTAATGCTGTTGTTTTTCCACCGCCTGTTGGCGCATCAATTGAAATTTTTTGGTTTATCTTGAGTAATGAAAATATTTGGTTTTCCGCTTCTGATAGTGGCGTATTTGGCAAACTAGAAAGATGCTTTTGAACTTCTATAATAGTTCTATCAATTTCAATTTTATTTGATTGTATGATGTGAAAACGCCCGTTTTTACTCCTTTTATATTCTACTCCATTGAACAGAAAACGCCCGTTTTTTTTATCAATAGACTTTTTATGTTTTTTGTAGAATGCTGAATGATTATCTAATCCAATTAAATCAAAAATTTTATCCTTTGCGGTTGTTTTACTTAATCTTTTGAAAATAAAAAAGTCGTTTGTTTTTCCTTCTTCAAATGCTCCTATTACTTCATTTTCACGCCCTAGTAAACGATATTTATAAAAAAGGTCGTCAATTCCTTTTGCTTCGTGATTATCCTGTATAGCTGAAAAGTAAACGCTACATCTTAGGATTTCGCCTTGTAGTCTTAGGATTTCGCCTTGTAGTTCTTTCGATGTAGTACCGTTTTCTTTTAATTCTTTTTTTAAGGCATTGATTAATAAAAATGTAGGTTGGTTTTCATCTTTTATAAATTCAAATATTTGACTAGCAAAACGAAGCGCGGAAAGACCAAAACCCCGCGGTCTTTTATCGCTTATGATTTTGCCTTTATCTGATACATCCGAAAAATCGGCATCATAACAAATATCAATTCTATTAACTTTTAAGGTTTTGATAAGGTCTTTTAATTCATTGGTAAGTTTATAGTTATGGATACCGTTTGGAGCTAAAGCATTGAAGCCATTGAGCGACATTGACGCGGCTTTTTTTGCGCCCTCTTGAACTACTAAACGTATGCCTTTAGTTTTGTTATTGTAGGCAACTAAAACAGTATTTGACCAATAGATTAAATTATAACCTTTTGGGAATTTATATTTATCTAGTTTTTCACCTTTTTGCGCGTGGTAACTAATCCAATAAGGATTAAACCTTGTAGATATTACAGGCTCAAAAATAGGTTCTACCCTACTTGTTTTACTTCCTTTTGAATGTTTAACCGCACGTTGGTTGGTTGGCGTACTATTAAGGATTGGTAAGCTAGTTTCTAAAGACCTAAAGCAATAAATAAGATTACCTTTCTTATCATAAGAAAAGCCGTTTTTCTTTGCTTCTTTTTCATCTTTGAAGCCTATTTCTTTGAAAGTTTCTAAAGGATATTTTCTAAAAATATCAACTGTTGGTGGAGCTTGAAAACTCATTATTACAATGATTTAGCAAGCGGAAAGACGGGACAAAAGACAAAAAAGAAATGTATTTTTAATTTTTATTTGATTTTTATTCTATTTAGACACTTTCTAAATAGGATAATTTTGATTATATTTGCTCTTGTAAAATCTATACAAAAAATTGCATATAATATTTTCATTATCAACTAGATACTAAAAATATTATCCTGTCTTTTTGTTTGAATGTTTGAACGTTTCGAGTATCTAAACATAAATCAATAAAGACGTAAAAGCAAGTTATTAAAAATATACTACTTGTTTGTCACCTTGTAATATTGTAATTTTGTAATACAAATTGTTAAAATTACAATTGAAAGTCTAACCGCTTTTCAATCTAAAAAAAATTATCGCCTTCGATGCTATCAACATCGAAGGCTTATTTTTTCTAGAAAGAGGTTAAAAAAAACACCATTCTTTATTGGTGTGCTGTAAATATAAAGGTTTATTATATTAATATACAAATGTGGACTTTGTTTCTGATAGAAGTCCACATTTGTATTTTTATTATATGTTAATCGAAACGCTATTTTTCTTTTCTTGAAATACTACTCCTAAAGGTTCTAAAACTCTTTTTCCTTCTAAATATTTATTTGTGTTGTCCTGTTGTGCTTTTGCTGTTTTTGACTCTGATTTTTGAACCAAATTTGACCTTTTGTATTGCATTTGTAAAGTTGTTACTTTATACTTTTTTAACAGTTGTTTTTTTCTGTTTAATTCCGTTGTGTCACAATTAGTTACATTGTTTTGAAACCCTTGTATTTCATTTAATGCAATTTCTTTTTTCTTGCCTATTTTAAGACCGTTTATGGCACTTTTTAATAGGTTGTTATCACTTACATCACTAGAATAATAATCGTCTTTTTCTTGCATCACTCTTGAGTAATCAAATGATTTTGAACCAATGATTTTTACTACTATCCAGTAACAAAGATGATAGAATTTTAAATATAGACCTTGCACCAGTGCAAATATTAGAACAGGTCTTTTTTTTACTTCGTGAAGCTCCACCGCCTGTTGGCTGCCACTTATAAACACCTCACGGTAAATTATCGCCAAAATTGACAACGACATGAATACAATTAACAACCAATAACTATATTTTTCAATCATTCCGAAAATCTGTAAATCTGAATTATCACTTTTATTGATTGCATCAATTTTGATTTGTGCGACACTTTGCGCCCGTTCAATGGCTTCAATTAATGTAGTGTCATTGGTTACTATACTTTGCTTCAAGTCGGCTGTAATAACTTCTATTTTGGTCAACTTCTCCGCGTTCGCTTCGTTTATTTTTTTATTAAATTTTGCCTTATTTGCTCCTTTTACCCACTTACTAGCCTTTAAGTCTTTAATAATTGGTTCATAGGTATCTGTAATCCTTTGTATTTCTTTATCTGATTGACTTGTTAATGATGTATTCTTTCTATCATTCCGAGTCGTTAAAGTATCAATTTGAGCGTTTAAGGCTGTCTTTATTTTAGTGATAGTATCGGAATTGTCAACGCTACTTTTCACACTAACAAAAGTAGTAGATTGACCGACTAACGACGTGCCGAAATTTGCGCCCAAAATCGAAAGACAAAAAACTATATTGAATATTAATAAAATCTTTGCTTGTATGCTTGTAGATTCCTTATTTGCTATTTGTCGAACTATACGAACTAAGTAAACCCGAACCCCGATAACTTCAAAGAAAAAGACCGCGCCCAGTCCAACGCCCGTTGGAATTATATTTGAACTTTGCCATATTGGAAGTTCACCACCACACGCCCGAGCAATAAAAATAAACTCTGTAACCGCGCTTAGGAATTGACCAAATAAACCTAGAAAATAAGTAACGCGATTTGCTGTAAAGAACGATTTATAAAAATTCTCATTCTTTGCCGTGGATAGGCTTTCTTTAGTAGATACATTGAACAAATCATTATTGATTTTCGTATCTTTGTTATTAAGTGAAAAAGACATTTTAAAAGTGTTTTTGAAAGTCGCGACGGGTGCAACCGTTCGCGGCTTTTTGTTTAGGAAAAATTTTTAATAAATAGTTAGTCTTCTTTTTGGGAGCGTTTCCGCTTATAATCTTTGATTGCTTTATCTAGTATTATACTTTTCTTTAATCCTGTTTTTGCTTCTATTTCATCAATGTTTTTGATAGTTTCTTCTTCAATAAAATACGTCTTTCTTTTCTTAGCCATGATTTTTATATATTGTACTTTGTTAATAATATTATTACAAAAGTAGTAAAAGAATAGTAAAAACGTAGTAAGTTTTGATTAATCTTTTATTCAATATGTATTAAATGTTGAATATGAAAGTATTAAGTGTAACTAATACAAAGGGTGGTACAGGAAAAAGTACTATTTCATTAATCCTTTGCACCTGTTTAGCTGCTGAAAAGAAAAAGATACTATTACTTGATTGTGATATTCAAAGTACTTCTTTTGAAATGTACCAATTAGAAGAAAGTCCACTTTTTGAGGTCAGAAAAAGCGACGTTTCAAAACTTGAAAGGGAATTGATAAAAGCAGAAAAAGACGGCTTTGATATTGTCTTTCTTGACTTTGCAAGATTTACAGAAGAAAATACAGAAATGCTTAGTTTTCTTTCAATCTGTGATTTGGTATTGATACCAACTTTAGGTGGAATTATTGAAATATTGAGCGTACAGAAATTCGTTAAATTCCTAAAGGCATCTAATGTAAGTCATTCAATATTTTTGAATAAATACCGAGGACTGAAAGAAGATAAAGAAACGCTTTCGATATTGTCAGAACAAACAGAAGTTTTTAAAAGCCATGTACAAGATTTAAAGCTATTCAAAGACGTTAATTTGAGTAGTTCAATTCTTAGTACTAAAGAAGGTCAAAAGCGGTTCAAGTTATTCTATGATGAATTTAAAATACTACTTTCGTAGTAAGTTTTGATTAATCTTTTACTAAAAAAAACACTAATTATCAACATGGGAATAAATGATAAATTAAAAAATAGAAAAACAGGAAAACAGTTAAAAGAAGCTGCAAAGGAATTGACACCACCAGTTGAAGAAAAAAAGCCTTTCGATAAAAAAGAATATGACAAAAAATATTCAAAGAAGAAAGTAACAGTAAAACTTAATAAAGCATCTCACACAAAAGCAGTTGAACAGAGTAAAAAACGGTTTATGACTATTAGTAAATACTTAGAATATTTGATTAATGAAGATGGTAAAAATTTTCCTACTTAATATTGATTGTGCATTTCTATGATTGTGCATATAGTAACGTAAAAGCGGAATTAAACCAGTCATAAAAATTGACTTACTCCAGGCCCTAAAATTATTATTCATGTGGAGCTGGCGAACTTGGGCGCGGTTGGAATAAATCTAGTTCTATAAATTCAAAGTAATCTAATAGATAAGCAATACCGAAAGCGAGCGCAAATAATACACTCATTGCAATTGCACCAGTCACACGGTCTTTTATATTGTCTTGACTATTTTGATAGTAGTTGTTCTTGTATCTCATATTTTGAAATTTACGGTTTTGAAAGTAAACAAAGTAAACACTAAAAAAAGGGTAACGGTTCAAGCTGCTACCCTCTTTTTTATCTGAAGTAATCCTGAGCCAACCGCCCGTTGGTCATTCATAGTTACTTATAAAATATTCAAGTTTAGTTCTTAGTTTTTTGATTTTATGACTATCACTTTCAAAATCAATCAATCTATTTTGAATAATTTTCAATTCACTTAATGTAAAATCAATTGATTGTATTCTTTCATCGTCTCCGATTTGTACCAGTCTTTTTTGAATTTCCATAGATATTTTTTTTGAAGCCGTTCCGAGCCAACCGCCCGTTGGTCATTTTCAAAAGTTTATAATTTCATATTATCAATTAAAGATTTTCTTTTTCTTAATTCAATCTTTTTCAAAAGTTTTCTAACTTCTTTTAATCCGTCACCATCCTTTATTAGATTTTTTCTTTTCAATCTATAAAAAGTGGCGTGACTAATCGTTAAACCTTCTTTTTGAAGTTCTTCAATAATTTCCTTGTTTTTCATTCTGATAAATTGCTGTTTGTTACTTTAAGTTTCATTTTGTACCAAAATGAAACTTAATATTATTAGTTAATATATTGATTATCAATAACTTATGTTAAAATCAACCAAAAGTTACATTTTTAAAGTTTCATTTTGTTTAAAATACCTTTGTAAAGTAAACTTAAAACCTTATATTTGTATCATTGATTGATACATTAATATAACGGAATAATATGAAAAATACAACTAATACGACCGCGCCACTCTCACAAAAAGAAGCTAGTAATATATTGAAGCTATTGAAAGTTGATAATAAAAAAAATGAGTTGCTAATTTTTGCTATCGGATTTTATACAGGCTTTCGCATTTCTGATATTTTAACGATTACTTGGGAACAATTGCGAAGTAGTGACCAAATCTGTATAACTGAAAAGAAAACTAAAAAGGAACGTTGTATAAGTATCAATAAGAAACTACAAACAATTATTAATTTTTGTGATGAAGGTCAAACAGGTTTTTGTTTTGTAAGTGCAAGACACCATACAGGAAAGGCAATAACAGTGCAAGGTGCAAACAAAATGATTAAGCGCGTTTTTGATAGATATGAAGTAAAAACTCTTAACGCGAGTTCGCACACGCTACGAAAGACGTTCGCTTATAATCTTTACATCAATGGTGGTAAAAGTGAGGACGCTCTAATATTTGTATCTCATATCCTTAATCATTCAAATCTATCTGTAACGCGTCGTTATTTGGGAATTACTCAAAAGAAAATTGAAAATCTGATATTATCGTTGAATTTTTAAAATTGGAGGTTTAACCAAGAAACAAAAGTTATTTCATTACAAGCTGTAAAAGTTGCAGCCTAAAAAATAAGGTGGATAGTTTCAGCCTATCCACCAGTATTAATTTTCTAATCCGAGTTAAAAAAAATACTATGTCAAAAGTAAAAAATCGAGTTGGCTTAATCAAATGTGAAGATGAAGAACAAAAAAATATCTTGAATAGATTACAAGATGATTTCCGTTGGTTCAGTATCTTAGAAATTTTAGAACATACAACCTTTATAAAGAATGCTTTACATGAATTAAAAGAACATGACGACAACGCAATAACAGCCGACTATTTAGAAAAAATTTGTTTCTTCTTAGATATTGTAAATAAAGCCATGGTATCATTTTATTATCTGTTAAGACCTTTCAAATAATTTCAAATGGAATATCTAACAGGTAATAAAGATATTAAAGTTGATACGCTCTTTAGAGTTCTAAAAGACTTAAATTTTAAAATGAGTTTCTAATAAAAAAAACAATGAAAAATAAAAAAGTAAACGGCTTTTGGATTAATCCGATTTTACCCGTGTGGATGGATTTTAAGGACATAGACGAAAGAAGCGAAAGCCACTTGGCGAAATGGTTCAACGTTCCTTTTATCGTAACAGATAGTTATCAAACTGAAAATTATAATGACTATACAAACAGACTTTCAAAGTTAAATATTGACATAAAAATTGAACCTCTAGAAGTTTTTGAAAAATTGCAAACAGAAAACAAAAAAGAATGGTTCAAGACGTGGAAAGACGGCACACGTTACACTGTTCGACGGTTGGATAGTGGCGCACACGATAGAACAACAAATAAAGGTTCTTTTGATAATTT
>CAKZLT010000452.1 GCA_937127195.1 uncultured Saprospiraceae bacterium | reverse complement strand
AAACCTATAAGGTTTAGAGAATCGATAAAAAAGTACTAATGACCAACTCAAATCATATAGACCCTAAAAATCAATAGCAATAGTTCCTTTATTTAATAAATATTCTTCCTTGTTTTTTAATAAAAATACTTGAATAGCATAATTACCTTTTTCCTTTTTTTGATAATTTGTGTAATTAATAGTTGCAATAGGGTTACTTTCAAAAGTAAAAATAACACCTTCCTTATCCCTTTTATTATGCTCTTGAGGAGCAATGACCTTTTGCGTAGAAGTATTAATAATCCGAACCAGAAAATCCCTTCCTTCCAAAGTTCTTTGGTCTTTATAAGTCAAAGAAAGATTAAGTACGGTATCATACCATTTTTTCGCCGAACGTGCTTTTTTCTTATTCTGTTTGCGTGGCTGAATTTCAAAAAATTCAACTTCTACATATTGAATAATATCAAAAATATCTTGAGTAAAAGCTTCCTTTCTCATAAATATCATTCGTTCTCCTTCCTTTTCAGCAATCTCTTCGTATAAAGTATCCTTAATCTGCTTCAAGCTATCATTTTTATTTTCTAAGAAAATTATTTTGCCTTGAAGTCTTTCTTGTTCTTTCATAACTTCTTGACCCGATAGTTGGTCAGCCATTCGACTTGCACCAAAATTCACTTGTTCAACCAACTCTGCTTCACGCTTTTTTAAAAACGAAATAGCTTTTTGAATACTTACTATCTTATCAGAAGATTTACGAACCTTAGAACTAAGACGGCGAATTTTCTTATTTAACGCCTTTATTTTTTCTTTGAGTACTCCATTTTCTTCAGATAATTGAAGAACATCGCTTTCTAAGGTGCTATTGCTATCTGAGAGTTCGATGACTGTTTTTTCTCTTAGAGAGACTTGACTCGTCAGCGTTTTTATTTCTTTATTTTTAAAATAAGAAACAGCAAATTGAATGGTATTAAATAGGATAGAAATGCCCAATAATACACCTATGGCTAGGTATAAGTTTCTTTTATTCATTAATCGTTTGCTTTATTTAAATAGAGAGATCCGTTCTTACAAATATATATAAAAAATATTTTAATATGTTGAAGGTTTAAATGATTTCTCTTTTTATTCGATTAAATTTTGTAAAATGTGGCTCGCTAGTTATGTTATTTATTAGGATGAGCTAGTTAGTTTTTTGCATTTCGATTGGGGACTTTTTTATAAAAAAAATATAACGAAATTTTAGTTGTTTGGATTAGTTTTTAGTTGAATAACTGAGAAAATAATTGTATGTTTGCATTAGAGCATTTGAAAAGATGCTCTTTTTGATAAATGGAATAACGAAATTTTCGTTATTGAAACGATTTTTAAAATGAAAAAATACTTAAACAAGCGAGAAGAAATTATTATGAAAATTCTTTGGAAGCTAGACAGAGCTTTTCTAAAGGAAATCATCGCAGAATATCCTGAACCAAAACCGCCAACAACAACAATTGCTTCGATGGTCAAAAAATTGGAAGATCGTGGATTTGTAACGCATAAAGTATTTGGAAAAACGAATCAATATTTGCCTGTTTTGAAAGAAGAAGAATACACACAGTCAGAAATCAAAAATTTAGTACAAAATTATTTTAGCGGTTCTTTTGAGGAGTTAGTCTCCTTTTTTTATAAAAAAGAAGACGCTAATATAGAAGAGTTGAATAAAATATATAAACAAATTAGGTCTAAGGATAAATAGGATTATCAAATTTTTTGATAAAAATCGAATGCTCAAAAAACTCAAATTTTATGAATCTCTTCATTTATTTATTACAAGTGAGTAGCTGCTTGGCGGTTATTTATGCGATTTATTTTTTCGTTTTTAAAAAAGAACTGTTTTCACAATTCAATCGATTTTATTTGTTATTGGGCATCGTTTTATCATTTTCATTACCATTTATGCCACGGTTTATTACCGTTGAAGCAATGCCTAGCTGGTCAGAGACAATCATTAATAATCAGTCAGTTGTCAATGAACCAATAGAAGGAGCTTATTCAGTAGCAAAACTTCCGAATAGAACGGTTTCTTCGAATTCAATTGTAAACCATGAAGTCATTGAAATAACAAAAAAAAACACTGATTGGCAAGTCGTTTTATTGTGGATTTATTGGATTGGAGTAGCATTTATTTTTATAAAAATGCTATTCAATTTAACCAAAATTGCTCGGCAAATTCAATCTTGTAAGGCAGTCAAAAAACAAGGTTACTGGGTCTTAAAAGGTGATTTTAAGGCTGTTTTTAGTTTTTTTAATTATGTTTTTTGGAATGACAAATTACCTTTTTCAACTACTGAACGAGAACAAATTTTAGCACATGAATTGGTTCATATCAAGGACAAACACACGATTGATATATTATTTTTGGAAGTGATTACAGCTATTTTATGGTTCAATCCTGTCATTTATTTTTATAAAAAATCACTAAAAAACTTACACGAATATATAGCAGATAGATTTGTTTTTGAAGAATTAAATTACCAATCCAACTATGCTCAATTGCTTATAAAAGAAGTCGTTTTGCAACAGCAAGTCTCTATGGTGCACCCTTTTTTTAATTCATTAATCAAAAAACGTTTAGTTATGTTAAATCAAACAAAACAGCCTTCAAGGCAATGGAAATTATTAGTCATCGCGCCTGTATTGAGTTTTTTACTCTTGATATTTGGTGTTCAAACAGTAGTTTCCGCAGAAAATTCAGATAATATTTTCACTAAAACTGAATCGTCAGCAGCAGTGAAAAAAACTCAAAAGTCACCAACTGAAAAGATTAAAGCATCAGAAAATAACATCGCTGGAATAATACCCGAAACTCAAAAAAAAGCTAAAGAAGAGCCTAAAGAGGTAAAATTAAGTGTTACGCCACCCGAAAAAGGGCTTTCGCCAGAATGGATTGCTGAAATTAAAAGAGTTGAGTCAGAACCAAATCCATGGTTCGCAAATCGAGACCAAAAGGCACTTATTCAAATTGACGGTAATTTTCCTTTTCTTTTTAAAAAAGATGGTTCGCGAAAAACACCCAACGAATTGAGAGCTTACGTCATCGAAAGGGAAGCTCAAAAAGGAAATGTATATTCCGCAGAACAGGTTACTTTCTATACTAATAATCAACTCACAGAATGGACAGGTGTTGATATGGAGTCCATGAAAGAAGTTGATGAATTTGAAACAGGGCGAGTTAAATTGACTTGGACAGGGATTAAAAATGGTCAATTAAATGACTTAAATAAAGCTGAAAATCAGCGATTTAAACTTTGGGATACGATAGGAGAGGAGTTCATAGAGGTAGAAGAATATAATATATATCTAACTATTGGCGATAAAAAGCAGCATAAATATTCATTCAAAACACCTAAAAGTGGCAATATTTTTCCAAGTGAATTATTTGAATTGATGAAGCAAATGAAATCAGGAGATAAAGTGATTTTGGATAGTTTCAAATTTAGAATTAATGGGAAGGTATTTTTTGCAAGAGACCAATATCGTTTTAAGGTAAAATAAGGAAGTAGGAAAAAATAACCTACCAGTCAGATTTATTCTTTTCATTTTGTTACACTAAAAATAACCTAACATGAACAGTAAACTAATTTTTACAGCGATTCTTTTATTTTTAACTACTACTCTTCCAGCACAAGATATTCCTCGTGACAGTATTCTTAATGTTTGTGATGTTTGCAGTAAACGCTCATTAGGTACAAATTCAGGTCTATTTTTTGTTAAAAAAAATTCTTCGCCTAAAGAGAAAGACCTTTTTAAAGTAAAAGAATGTTTTACTTGTAACGCTTTACCTCTTGAGTATAAATATGCTTTAGCTAACCGAATAGCTGCAAGTTATATGTATCAAAACGAATCGAAGGATTCGGTTATAAAATATATGAATTTAGCACGCAGTTACTCACCTATGCTTTTTTGTGAAGATAATTATAGACAAGATTATTGGATAGAGGATATTGATAAAGAGTTTTTTAAAGACTTTAAACCAATGTATATTCGGTTATTATCAGAAGAAATTTGGAAAAAAGAAATTAAAAGATGTAATATTTGTTGCCCAGAAGCAATTGCAGAAGCAACCAAGGATGAAAAAAAAGAAAAAGAAACTCCCACCAATCAAATATATTATAATGCCTTACTTAAAATTAGCAATAACGACCAAAAACATAGGGAGAATATGAATGAACCTTTCTTTCAGGAACTTCAAAAAGAATTAGATGCACAGAATAGAGTAAAATTAGATTCGCTTTATGAAATGTATGGAATGCCCACTAAAGAAATGGTTACTTCCTCTGGAGTAGGAACATTACTATTTATAATGCTTCATTCAACGGATTGTGATTGGACAAAAAAATGGATTATTCGATGTTTGGATGCCTATGTTCAAAAGATAAATTCATTTCGAAGTGTTGAAATTGTAATTAATCGTTTTTTTTATAGTGGTGATAATAATGTTTATGGATACAAAGAAACGATTTGTGAAGACTCAGAATTATTTTTAGAAAAATTAAGAAGTAGATATTCTAAAATCATTGCTCAAAATTTTGGTTTCAGCAATTAACGATGTAATGAAATTGAATTGGAGAGAAATCAAGAATTATCAATTCAATCATTTATTAAAAATTAATGAAAAGGTATTTTTTGAAAGATACCAGTATCGTTTTAAGGTGAAGTAATTGTGTTTTACTTTTTAAATCAGAAAAGGCTAGACAAAAGCATCATAAGTGCTTTTGTTTAGCTTTTTTTGAGTAAAAGGAAATTACTTGATTAGCATTTTTTTTGTAAAAAAGAAAGCCTATTTTTGTACTCAGAACGAAGAGCTATAACGCTATTCTAAATCATAAAAGATAATTTTGGATGAATGCACCAGTGGATATAAGGCGATTATCGCAACAAGAGTTGATAGATTTTGTGGTTGGAATTGGTGAAAAAAAATTCCGTGCTAAGCAAATCTACGAATGGTTGTGGCAAAAATCTGCTACGTCTTTTGACGAAATGACTAACCTTTCTAAAGCTTTTCGAGAAAAACTCAAAACGCATTTTTTGATACATCCGCTCACTGAAGATATGGTTCAGCATAGTGATGATGGTACTATCAAGACGCGATTCAAATTACATGATGGACATTTGATTGAGTCGGTTTTGATTCCTGTTCAACGTGATGATAGATATACGGTGTGTGTTTCTTCGCAGGTTGGTTGTGGTTTGACTTGCACGTTTTGTGCGACTGGACAAATGAAGTTGAAGCGCAACTTAGACGCTGGAGAAATCTACGATCAAGTCGTTACAGTCAACCAACAATCCTTAGATAAATTTGGGCATCCATTGACAAATATCGTCTATATGGGAATGGGCGAACCGCTTTTGGCATATCGAAATGTAATGGAAAGCATTGACCGATTGACTTCTCCGACAGGTTTGAATATGTCTCCCAAACGAATTACAGTGAGTACAGCAGGTATTGCGAAGATGATTAGAAAGCTGGCTGATGATGATGTAAAATTCAATTTGGCGTTATCTCTACACGCTGCGGATGATGTGAAACGCAACGAAATTATGCCAATCAATGAGAGTAATAATTTAGAGAAATTAACCGAAGCATTACAGTATTTTTATCAAAAAACAAAGAATAGAATTACCTTTGAATACATTACGTTTCAGAACTTTAACGATAATATTTCGGATGCCAAAAACTTAGTAGAAATTTGTAAACGCGTTCCTGCACGAGTTAATATTATAGAATACAATCCAATTGATGGCGCGCCTTTCCTTAAGTCGGCAGAACATAAAATTGACGAATTTGCTCAGTATTTGCGTAACCATAGAGTATCGGTTACAGTCAGAAAGAGTAGAGGAAAAGATATTGACGCAGCTTGTGGACAGTTAGCGAATAAGTAGTTTTTGGGGTTGCGAGTTGGCTACTACTATATCACTATTAATTGCAAAACAGGGGTAGCCAACCCCGCAACCCAAAACTAACTTATCAATTTCTGAGTCTTTATTATCAAAAGAGCTGCATCTAAGTTTTTAGGCAATTTTCCAATAAAATCAATAAACCGTTCAGGAGATTTATCTAACTTCTTATAAAGCTTTTCTAAATCAAAATAGTACTTGGAATAATAGCTATTCCGAACAAAAAAAGCATTATTTACAGGATAAGAAAATCTAGTTTGTTGGTAAGAATTCGCTTTTTTTAATTTATTTTTAATGCGCTTGTAGCATTTATTAAAAATAATATCTTGGTCAATTTTTCCTTTCTCTAAGTCTTCACAACTATGATTAACCGTTTTATAAATATATTCCATGGTTTTCACGGTACGCCTCAAACTACGCCTTTTGATAAGGTCACTTTCTTTTTGATAGGTTTTGGCAACATATTTAGCTAATACATCTGCGGCAGCTTCTTCTATCGAAAGCGGAATATCTTTATTGGTGTTACGAAGATGAACGTGCAAGGCTTCGTGAAAAACAACCATCGCAATCGCATCCATAGAGTAACTCATGAGTGCTTTATTTAATAATGTAGCGGAAGTTCCTGCGGTTTGATAAACCATAGTATGATAACCTTTCCTTTTGAAGTTATCCGCAGCGCTTAGAGCCGCTTTGATGTCTGTTCCGAAGTAATAAAACTCTTGCAATCCCGTAGGAACACCAACTTTGTGCTTATTAGAAACATATAAATAATGTAGGTAACCATCATTGAGTTCCCAATTAGTATAGAAATAAGAGCCTAGTTGCATTCCTAAATGATTACGGCAGTAGGACTTAATATTGTCAATTAGCTCCAGTTGAATGATATAGTCGGAGTGAGTAGAGGCAAAAGCAGTATTAAAAGGATTAGTTGATAGTATAGAAGCTACGCCAATGCTAGATACTCGTATAAATTTTCTTCGCGAGATGGTTACATTTGTTTTCACTTTGATTATTTTACTCTTTCTCACTAAACAATGAAAAATAATAGGTTTGTTTGATATAAAAATACAAATCTTTCACCAACAGATGGGTTGATGAAAGATTTGTATCGAAAAAAGGTCTATATTTTTTATAACTGTATCATTAAAGTCAATAACAATACAGTTAAGTATATTGTTGTTTAGTGCGCGCCCTTAGCTTCTAAGTATTTTTCAGCGTCAAGTGCTGCCATACAACCCGTTCCTGCTGCTGTGATAGCTTGACGATAAATTCTATCTTGAGCATCTCCACTTGCAAAAACACCTGGCACATTAGTCTTCGTTGAATCTGGTTGAGTCACCAAATAACTAGCTTCATCCATATCCAACATACCTTTGAATATATCCGTATTAGGTTTGTGTCCGATAGCTACGAAGAATCCTTTTACTGCAATTTCAGAAGTTTCACCTGTTTTGTTATTCTTCAAGCGAACACCTTCTACTTCTTCTTCACCTAGAACTTCTTCCGTTTCAGTATTCCAATGAATGATGATATTCGGATTATTAATCACACGTTCTTGCATGATTTTAGAAGCTCTCATAGTATCTCTTCTTACAATCATGTGAACTTTTGGGCATAACTTAGCTAAGTAAGAAGCTTCTTCCGCAGCCGAATCACCAGCACCTACAATTGCGACTTCTTGTCCACGATAGAAAAATCCATCACAAACAGCACAAGCAGAAACACCTTTATTAGCCAAGCGTTTTTCTGACTCCAAACCTAACCATTTGGCATCAGCACCAGTCGAAATGATAATAGAGTCCGCGTGAATTTCGTCGCCATTATCAGCATAAGCCTTATGCAAATCTTCCGAAAATTCTACTTTACTAATCAAACTATATCTAATATCTGTTCCGAAGCGTTCGGCTTGCTTTCTCAAATCTTCCATCATTTGAGGACCCATCACACCGTCAGGGTAACCAGGGAAATTCTCAACATCTGTTGTAATCATTAATTGACCACCTGGCGATTTTCCAGTATATAAAACGGGACTCATATTCGCTCTAGCTGCATAAATAGCTGCTGTGTAACCTGCTGGACCTGACCCAATAATTAGGCATTTGGTACGTGTTATATCTGACATTGTATTTCTATATTTATATTTTAATCTATTTGCCCACAAAAGTAATAATTTAATATGCGGTTGGCAAAGCCATATTTCTATTTTATTGAATACTAAGAAGTTTTTTATAAAAAGGAAACATGAGGACATTTATTACTCATAGGGATTATATATTTAACTATATCTCTTCGAAAAGGATTTGACAGTACGCGACAGTTTCAGTTTTTTTATAAAAATTAGATAATTCAAATGAGGCTAATACGCTGTTTCAAAAGTTGTTTAATGTTTCGTAGCGCGACGAGCTTCGTTGTCATGCTAACAAAAGCCGCTTTTAATAGTCGGGCGACGAGGCTCGTCGCGCTACGGTAGCTTTTGAAAGGCTGTACTAAGCCCCAAAATAAATGTTTTTTATTTATTATTAATGAATATTAGAATACAATGAGCAATGGCATAAAATTTGATTTATTGTATATTGTATTTGTTTTATATTAAAAAATCAGATATGTTTATTTTTACTAAAAATTTGATTTTTTGATTGAAAATGACTGATAATTAACCACTTACACTATTTTTGTTTTGTCTTTCTGTTTTAGGTCTGATTCTTGATGATTATTTTTTAGCTACTTTATTTTAAAAATGAGTTTCATTTTGGGAAAAAAGTCCCAAATAGCAAATTGCTAGAAATTAAATATGTTTTTCTTGCATCATTTTGACAATCGTGGCGTAAAAATTATTAACCAAACATCAAAACCTAATTTTTGAGTTTAGTTTTTATTTTTTTTAAAACTCAAAAAAACAGCAAAATGAAATAAATACAATAAAACTAGCAATTATGAAGCGCGTATTTTTTATTCTTATCACACTACTAATCAATACATCTATCTTTGCTCAGACAACAGAAACTGAGTATAACTTTTTGACTAAAGATTTTGCAGCACAAACAGCCAAAGGTATTGTGCCAGAGTTAGAAGGTTATTATTTAGAAGATTTATTAGTTCTTTCGGACAAAACAGGTAAAGTACGCTTATTATATAAAAATGACCAAGAAACTATCGTTCCCGTAGCGACTCAATTTCATATCTACGATGGAGACAAAACTTTTTACATTTGTGTTCCACACGAAAAATCTGAGAAAGCAATTTTTGCAAGTTACTCAGAAGACCTTCAAAATATTTTTAAAATCAGTACTAATGCACAAACTTCTTTTTCTGTTATTATGATTCAATATCCTATTGAATTGCAGAAATATTATGACGAAATCAAGGAATTGGAGCAAGCTTATGCTATGCAAAATGAACTAGAAGATAAAGGTTCTAATGTAACATCAGAAGAAAAATTAAGCGTTAAGAATACTGAAAAAAGAGCTACGCCTAAAAAAGATAAGCCTGTTATTGTCAAAAAAACACCAAAAGAATCTTTAGTGATTAACGAATATGAATCTAAGGACAACATAAAAGCAACTAACGGTAAAGCAATCCAAAAAATAACAGGAGGTTTATCGCGTAGAAAAATAACAAGAAGACCGGCTGTATATAATGAAAATAGTGAAACAGGTCTTGTAAAAGTAAGCGTATGTGTGGATAATAGAGGCAAAGTTGTTAAGACAACTGTTAGTAAATCAAGTTCTTCAAAAAATGAAAAATTGAGAGCAGCAGCAGTTGATTTCGCTAAGCAATACAAGTTTAATCCAAGTTCACAGTCTCGTCAATGCGGATATATTACAATAGAGTTCAAATAGATAAGAGTAAATTAATAGATAATTAGAAAATGAAGCCTTCTCAGTAATGAGGAGGTTTTTTTTTGGTGGACGGTTGACGGACGCTTCGCTGACGGTTGACGGACGCTTCGCTGACGGTTGACGGACGCTTCGCTGACGGTTGACG
>CAKZLT010000451.1 GCA_937127195.1 uncultured Saprospiraceae bacterium | reverse complement strand
ACAACCCGAAGAACACAAAAGTCCAAAAATTAGTAAACTAGTAAAGTAAATAGGAAGTTTCTTTATTGAATTATTTATAATTTTCATCATTAAAATCGTATTGGAATAAATATAATTGAATAGTTTGTTCGAGGGTTTTATACTCCTTCAACAATCAAAAGACCCTAAAAACTCAAATATTTTATACATTGGAACTGACCACGGTTTATATGTTTCGATTAATAAAGGCGTTACTTTTATGGCAATGACTAATAATTTGCCTGCCGTTTCGGTACATGATTTGGTTATTCATCCGCGTGATAATGACTTAATTGTCGGGACGCACGGACGTTCGATTTATATTGCAAATGTAGAACATCTTCAACAAATAACAGATGAATTATTGGCTAGAGAATTAACTGTTTTTAAAGTCAAAAAAGCTAATTATCGCAGTTCTTGGGGAAGTATCCGAAATGTTTATTCGAAGCCTTACGAGCCTAAGCGTACTATTCCTTTTTATAGTAAAAATGCGAATAAAGCGACTATTAAGGTTATTTATAATGATATTGTACTTAAAGAAATCAAAGTGGATGCGGTTCAAGGTTTGAATTATGTGGATTATGATTTGACGATTGATAAAAATAATTCAAAGTATGAAAAGGCATTGAGTTCTGATGATAAAAAAATCGAAGTTAAAAAGGCAGATAACGGTAAACGTTATCTAAAAAAAGGAGAATATACAATTGAGATTTCTGTTAATGAAACTAAGGAAACAACGGAATTTAAAGTGGTAAAATAGGCTGATTGTGACGATTTGAATATCTTTTAGGGTATTTGAATCGTCACGATTCTTAGATATTTGTATCTCAATGTTGGTGTCAATTAAAAAATAAATCTATAGTTTTTCTTTTATAAAAAACATAAATAATGCTGATTGTAACACTTTGCAGTGATAACTCTGAAAGAGTTAAATATGAGTAGCCATGGGTGTAAACCCATGGTTATTAAGTTGAAATCACACCAACTCTGAAAGAGTTGAACAATTAAAACGACTCTTTTTGTCGGTTCAACTCTTTCAGAGTTGGTTAGTTTCTAATTTACAACCACGGGTTTACACCCGTGGCTACTCATATTCAACCCTTTTCAGGGTTGCTAGACGTAAATTTCACTATCACTGCAAAACGTTACAATCAGAAATAATGATAGAGAGAAAGTTAAATCAACAGATTAGGCTAAAAAATCAAATGGACTGAATTGGTTTTAAACTTAAATAAGGCAAAAAAAATTGCTAATTGGTTAGATTCTAAATTTAGTTCTTCTGATATAAATTATTACTAAAAAAATGGGAACCAAATTGAAAAAATAAATACTAACAAAAGTAATATAAATGGGCAGGCGAATTGTGTATTACATTCCAAATAATAATCAAACACTAAAAGTTAATCTGAAGAAAAACTTCCGTGACTTTAAAAAGTGGTTAACTAATAAGCATAAATCTGACATGAGGAATTGGGATGAAAGTGAAATATCACAAATATCTTTCGACCAAATACAAAAAGTAAGTAATTTTGAAGAGTTTATACAATTACCTAAACAGAATCTCGATGAATTAGTATGTAATTTTGTACTTGATTACTGTGATTTAAGTAATAATGGAGAAAAATTCTATGAGATTGTATATCCAATGGTAAACTCTTGGAAATATAATGGAAGTACTCAGCTCATTAATAGAAATGAGAATATTGAAGTAAGAAAGCTATGGAATTATCTAGACAAAGGGCGTTCTTTTCAGAATGATGAACCTTTTACACCAATAATTACAAGTGAGGAAAAAATTGGTTTTTGGAGTGTACAAGAACAATTAATACTGAAAAGAGAATTAGATATAGTTTATAATAAACTTAATAAAGATAAAACACTAAGGTTTCTAGGAAATATAGATTTATTGTATGGAATAGAATGTGTACTTCAAATAATAGAAGCTGTAAAGGAATTTAATGTAGAGATAGTAATAAATAAAGAAGAATGTTAAATTCAGACTCACAACAAAATTAGAAATAATGATAAACGATGAAATTTCTAAAAACCTAATTCAACAAAAAGACAGTAATTTTGCTTTATTAGAACCTTATCTCCAAAAGAAAAAATTTCTAAGTAAGATTTATTCTAAGTTTTTAAAATTCGATTTTGAAGGTTTTCAAAAAGAAATTGGGACTGAAATAAAAGCAAATATCAAAGAATGGTGGACGAATACAGAAAAAGGTATCATCAAAGACGAAGAACTACAAGCAATCTTGTTTGAATATAACTCCACTTGGTGGGCTGATAGAGAAGCAGTTTCGTATGGAATTCATAAATGGAAAGACTTTGATATATATACCAACGATTTTGATATGGGATATAGTTATAGTTTCACCACTGAATTTTATGCCGCACCAGGGATAACGGTTAGTTATTTTGATTGCTTTGGATTTTTAGATGATGATTCGAATTTAAAGAAGAAACACAGAAAAGGAAAGTATTTAGATAAAAATGGTTTTCATGAATTGGTAGAATATATTAATGTATTTGGCATTTTAAAAATTCATGAAGTTTTTAAGAAATTGCATCAAAAGCAGTTATTTGAAAGTATCAATATGTCAGATAAATTTATGTTTATGATTGGAGCGAATGATATGGAGAAGTTTCCATTATTAATAGTTGAAAAACAAGGTTAAAATGCTCGTTTAGAAACATTTTAATACCAAAATGACTCAAAGTGTTCAATCTTAGACAAAAAATTAGAGGTAAAAGAATTTAATTGCAACTCTTTTATTTAAAAAAAACCAATACCCAATAAATCAACGTAGGTATTATTAAAAGCATTTTTTAAAATAAAAGAAAAATCAGAAAAGGATAAAAAGTAATATAAAATGGCAAAGGATAAAGAATATTTCAATCCAGCAGATTTAAAGAAATTCGGAAAAATCACAGAACTTCAAGAGAAGATGGGAAAGGATTTTTTCAATTGGTATAATGGTGTTTTTAAAGGAGATACCGCATTGACCGAGCGCGAAAAATCATTGATTGCATTGGCAGTTTCACACACTGTACAATGTCCGTATTGCATTGATGCTTACACTTCTTCTTGCCTTCAAAAGGGCGCAGATGAAGAACAAATGATGGAAGCAATCCATGTAGCAGCAGCTATCAAAAGTGGTTCAACACTCGTTTATGGCGTTCAAATGATGAATCACGCAGAGAAATTGTCAATGTAGAGTTGGTGACTGGTTAATTGGTGATTGGTTGCTTTTATTGGCGACTAATAAACGACCAATCACCAGTCACGAATCATCAGTTACCAAATTAAAAAAGAATATGGGCGTAAAACAAAAAGGAAAATCTCTCAAATCGAGAGGAGATGATTTATCAAGTGGTTTTTTTCAACTAAATGTACTCAACGGTAAAGATATAATTGATGTTAAATTTCCGAAATTCACAGAAAAAGTGGGAAACTTAGGATATGCTCCTTTAAAAACCACTCCGATGGAAATTTTCCAACTAAATATAGGTAAGCTTTGTAATCAAACTTGCTCACATTGTCATGTCGATGCAGGCCCAGACAGAAAAGTCGAGAACATGTCTAAAGCAACTTTAGAGCGTTGTTTGGAGATAATTGCTTCTGTTCCAACTATTCATACAGTCGATATTACGGGTGGTGCGCCAGAGATGAATGCGCATTTTAGATGGTTTGTCGAAGAGGTCACTAAATTGGGTAAAACCGTAATGAATCGCTGTAATTTGACCATTATTATGGCCAATAAAAAATACCACGATTTACCACAATTTTTCAAAGACAACAAAGTTCATATCGTTTCTTCTTTGCCTTATTTTTCTAAAAAAAGAACAGATAGTCAACGTGGAGATGGTGTTTTTGAAGATTCAATCGAAGCACTCAAAAGACTCAATGCAGTTGGTTATGGAAAAGAAGGTACAGGTCTAAAATTAGACTTAGTTTACAATCCTTCTGGCGCATTTTTACCAGCTTCACAAGAGACTTTACAAGCCGAATTCAAAAGGCAACTCAAACGTAAATTTGATATAGAATTCAATTCTTTGTTTGCAATTACTAATTTACCAGTAAGTCGATTTTTGGATTATTTGCTAGAGTCTGGCAATTATGAAGACTATATGGGAGAATTGGTTAATGCCTTCAATCCTTCTACTATTATGGGATTGATGTGTAGAAATACCATTTCAGTCAGTTGGGAAGGTTATTTATATGATTGTGATTTTAATCAAATGCTAGATCTGAAAGTTGCTAGTACTTCACAGCATATTGATAATTTTGATATTGAAGCATTGAAAGATCGTTCTATTGTACTAAATCAACACTGTTATGGCTGTACTGCTGGTGCAGGTTCGAGTTGTGGTGGTGAGATTGCTTAGTTTTTTCAAAATCATAATACAAAACAGCTACTCAACTTCTGAATTTGAGTAGCCGTTTTTTTGCTATTAAAGTGATTTCGCAAAAAAACAGGAGTACTTCTTTCTATTTTTGTACTCCATTTTTTTATAAAAAACACTATTATTATCTGATAATGACCGATTGTCAGAATAAAAAGGCATTTCGCAAAAATGTATCAAATATAATATTCAATCTATCCTTGTTTTTTCTATTTCTACTTATCAAATAAAATTATGAAAAACATAACAGGATTATAAAAATCAAATGGAAACGAATTACAATAGACCAAAAGCTACAAGCAGTACAAGCAATGTTGATTTGCTTGAACGTGATTTGCATTTAAAACAATTGCAAATTAACCGTCTATTGGAATTGACTCAAGCCATTAATAATAATTTTTCGTCAGAGCATCTTTTTGATATTTACAAATCAATCTTGAGTTGGGAAATTGGTATCAAAAAAATGATGTGCCTTGTTCCTAATGAAAACGGAAAATGGAAAGTCGCAACACATATCGGAATGCGAGATAGTGCTTTAGGAATAGACATCAGTCAAGAATTGATGCAATATTCCCGAATGACTAACCTTTTTGATAATACTCATCCGTTAATTAGTCAATTCGACATTATTATTCCTGTTTATCACAAAGAGCGACCAATTGCATTCACCATTTTGGGTGATTTGGATAGTAATGATGATATGTATGAAAAAATGCAATTCATCACTACTATTATAAATATAATCGCCGTTGCTATCGAAAACAAGCGGCTTTTTAAGCGACAGTTGGAGCAAGAAAGGCTCAAAAAAGAAATGGAAGTTGCTCAGAATGTGCAAAAAATGCTCATTCCAGAAAACCTTCCTTCTAATGAGTTATATGAATTAGATAGCATCTATATGCCTCATTTG
>CAKZLT010000450.1 GCA_937127195.1 uncultured Saprospiraceae bacterium | reverse complement strand
CTCTTCGTTGGCAAAATGCTCATTTAGCACGGCTAAACTCCGCTTTTACCGCCTTGATTAGATTTAAAATCTAAATTCCCATTCATTACAAAACCATTTTAGAATAAAGTCTAATAAAAAGAGCTAAGAACTTTAAAAGTTTCTTAGCTCTTTTTGCTTTTATTACCTATTCTCCACAGGTGCGTCTTTTTCATCACTCCCAACTATATGCCCCCAAGTTGTTTTTAATATTTTTTCATCATATTCATTACAACGATAGATATACGTTTTAAAAGTTGGGTCTTCTTCTTCAAAAAACGTCGGAATAATCACCTTATAATAAGGCTTTGAAACCGAAACCACCTTAATTTGCTCGCCAGTTTTGTAATCTTGAAGGTTACAAACATCCAAAATTCGGATAGTATCATTTTTAATTTTGACAATTGTTACAGATGCGGTTGCTTTAAAAACACAAGGAACATGAGTCGGTGAATGCAAAATAACTGTTGCATCAGAAGTGTCTTTTAATTCAATAAACTCCCAATTACATTGAAAAGAATTAGTCAAAACCCTTTCAGATTTGGGATTAGAACAAGGCTTTTGTGCCAATAAAAATATAGGTAAACCAATAAAAAGTATAGTAATGAAATGCTTCATTCGTGCGTTTTTGTAAAAATTGTTTGTTAAAGTTGCTTTGAATAACGGAATTACTAAAAATTTAGTGCCAAAACAAACCGAAATTGATTTAATTTTGTTATCTGTTAAAGTGTTGATATTCAATATCTAATTTTTAAGAAAAAAAAACGTTTTTACTAAAGAACAATTTTATCTTTGCCTTTAAGACGAAAAAATGTTTTGAATAGTACTTTTTTAAAAAAAATTAAAGATTATTTATGATTTTATGTAGTTGAGTTTCTAGTTTCTGCTACCGCTATGACGAAAACAGCGGTAGCAGAAACTAGAAACGTAGAAACGTAGAATCCAGAAACATAAAATCATAACATAACTAAAATTAAACCTATTCAAAACGGTTTCTTTCTTTTGAAGAATATTAAAATAGTAGTAAAATGAGCAAGCACGGGCGAGTACTGGTAGCGATGAGTGGAGGAATTGATAGTACGGTAGCAGCTTTAATGATGCACGAACAAGGCTACGAAGTCATTGGTATTACCATGAAAACGTGGGATTATGCCAATTCTGGTTCTTCTAAAAAAGAAACGGGCTGTTGTAGTTTGGATTCTATCAACGATGCTAGAGCGATTGCTGTACAACGAGGATTTTATCATTTCATAGTGGATATTCGCCAAGAATTTGGGGATTATGTGATTGATAACTTTGTGGATGAATACCTTTCTGGGCGCACACCTAATCCTTGTGTGTTGTGTAACACGCATATCAAATGGAATGCGTTGATTAAAAAAGCGGATGCACTGGATTGTGAATTCATAGTCACGGGACATTACGCATTGATTAAGCAAGCGGATGGTCGTTACTTCATTTCGAGAAGCGCGGATTTGCACAAAGACCAATCTTATGTACTTTGGGGCGTGAGTCAAGAATGTTTGGCGCGTACCAAATTCCCAATTGGAGGAATGACAAAACCTGAGGTTCGTCAATTGGCTTTTGATTTGGGATATGAAGAATTTTCTACCAAAGCAGAGAGTTTTGAAATCTGTTTTGTACCAGATAATGATTACCGTTCTTTCTTGAAGCATCGTGTAGATGGACTAGAAGAAAAGGTAAAAGGTGGAAATTTTGTGGATAAAGATGGTAAAGTATTGGGACAGCATGCTGGTTATCCTTTCTATACCATCGGGCAACGAAAAGGTCTAGGAATGGCGTTTGGTCATCCTGTTTATGTTACAAAAATTATCCCTGAAACCAACACTGTTGTATTAGGTCATGTCGATGAATTATTGAAAAACTCAATGAAAGTCGGTGGTATCAATTCAATGAAATATCCTACAATTCCTGAAGGAATTGAGTCTCGTACCATGATTAGATACAATGATGGCGGTGTCATGTCAACTTTAAAGAATTTACCTTCGGGCGAAGTTGAGGTCAATTTCTTAGCTAATGTAAAAGGTGTTGCACCTGGTCAATCGGCTGTTTTCTATGAAGGTGATGATTTGATTGGTGGTGGTATTATTGCTAGAAATGAGCCGTTTAAATTACCTGAGATTTTTCAGAAGTCTAAAGAAATGACGACTTAGAAAGGCATTTTTAATTGATACCTTATATATAGATACGCTTTGATTCCTGTAATCAAAGCGTATTTTTTTTATAAAAAGAGTACGCTTCAAAACCAAGAAAAATAGTTATTTTCGTAAAGAACAAAATCAACCATCATGAAAACACTCCTTAAAATATTCGGTCAAACTATCCTTTTTGTCATTTTAACGATTCTAACTCAAATAGGCGGTATTGTTTATTTGATAAGTTCAGTAGTTCATAGAAAAGTAAAATGGAAAAATCGTTTCAAACCTCTAATCACTTTTGTAATTATTTATAACATTTTTACTTTTTTGATAGTTCCGATGATTGCGCCAATGTTTGGGCGAGAACGCGTTAAGAATAGCGATAAAATACACGTTGCTAGTTACTTTACCATTATTTGTAATCGAAATTACGTTCGACCAGCTTTGAATGAACTGCTCGAAAAAACAGAAAAAAAACTCTCAGGAACAGCTATTCAGATTAATTATTTGGATGCTAATTTCCCTTTTATTAATCGTTTTCCTCTTTTGCCTCATTTGAGTCATAATGATGGAAAAAAATTAGATTTAAGTTTTGTTTATGAGAATAATAAAGGTCAAATTTCGACTCAACAAAAATCAAACTCTGGCTATGGTGTTTTTGTCAATCCTCTAAAAAATGAAAAAAATCAAACTCAGAAATGCTTAAATGCGGGTTATTTTCAATATGATTTCACTAAATATGTTACTTTAGGAAGTAAAAATCGAGATTTAGTATTTTCAAAAAAAGGAACTAAAAAGCTTATACAGGCAATTTTAAAAAATAAAAACTTAGGAAAGCTATTCATCGAACCGCACTTAAAAACGCGAATGAATTTGTATGATAGTCGTATTCGATTTCATGGCTGTCGAGCTGTTCGACACGATGACCATATTCATATACAGTTGAAGTAGAAATAGACCGCTTCGCTGAGAGACCGTTCACTTCGTTCTCTGTGAGAGAAGAGACCGCCTTCGGCTAAGAGATTGCTTGATGTTTTAGCCGTTTGTTTTTATTAACCTTTTTTTCGTCTTAAAAGGTTATATTATCAAGTAATCTCTAAGCGAAGCGGTCTCTTAAAAATTAAAATCTATGGTGATTATTAATATTTTAAAAAATGGAATTACTCAATTTTGGCAATATAAGCGCATTCTGTTTGTACTTTATGGAGCTATACTTGGTGCTGCATTATTGATTGCTTTGCCTATAAAAGCTTATTTAGAAAGTCATGCTGGTCATTCTTTGATGGTGGAAGACTTAGTAAAAGGCTTTGATTATACTTTTTTAAATGACTTTATGACCAATTATGGAAGTGGGTTTGCTCCGATATTTCAGCAATCTATTTTGATTATTGGATTGTTTTTGATTATCATGATTTTTTTGATTGGTGGTATTTTAAGTATTTACCAACAACAACCTAATAAATGGGATAGTCAATTGTTTTGGGGAAAAAGCGCTGTCTATTTTTGGAAAATGTTTAGGCTATCTATTTACTTTGTTATTATTCATTTTTTGGTTATTGGACTATTTGGTTTCTTTTATTATTTAGCTATTCAAGGCTTTTCATTAAAAGATGACACCGTAATTTTTACAACTTGGAAATGGCTTTTGCCCTTGTATATTATCGTTTCGGCTTTCTTCTTCATGTGGCATGATTACACTAAAATAATGGTTATTAACCACCAAAATCGTTGGTTATACACATCTACCATACAAGCGTTTCGTTTTATTTTAAAAAATTTCAAAACCGTTTATCTATTATTTTTACTGAATATTGGGTTGCTTTTTTTGGTCTATGGCATTAACTACTTTTTTACTTCTTTTCTAAAAACAGGTCAAAATGCACCATTTTATATTGCATTTTTAATATCTCAATTTTTCTTATTAGCACGTCTTTCAGTCAAATTAATTAACTGGAGTAGCGCAAGCATTTTGTATAAAAAATTAGTTACTATTCAGAACAGAGACTAAAAGACCGCGCTACGCGCTAAGAGAACAGAGACTCTTTTGTTCGTAGCCCTTTAAACTATCTATTTAATCGTTTTTTAGACGTGCTGAATAGTTGCAAAAATTAAATTAATGAAAAATATCATACTCTTTTTTTTACTTATTATCTTCTCTTTGGCGAGCTGTAAATCTACTCAAAAAGCCAACACAGCTAGTAATTGCTGTAAAGATATAGAACCTAATACTACAAATATCCTCAAAATCCCCGATAGTTATACCCGAAAATGTGGTACAAGTCAGTGTCTTCAATTGCTCGAAAATCAAAATTTGGATTGTGTGAGCTTCAAATTATTTACTCGATTTGGAAATGAAATTATCGTTTTCAATTCTGACATTTCTATCCGCATAGAGGATTTTACTAAAGAACTAGATGGGCGTTTGGCTGGACTCGAACATTCAGGAGTTTATCTTTATATTGTTAAATACAAGATGAATAATCAGTGTTTTAGTAATAAGGCTCATATTAACATTTTGTAACTAGTCAGAACAGAGATTAAAAGACCGCGCTACGCGCTTAGAGAATAGAGACTCTTTTATTAGTAGCCTTTTTAATCACCTATTGGGCTTTTTTTTAGCGATTCTGGATAATTATTTTATAAAAAAAAAGCGAATGAAAGAACAAATTATCAGTGCATTGCAAAAAATAAATCCTTCTTTTTCGTCAGAAGAAATAGAAGAAGGTTTACAATATTTTGAAGTACGAACCTTCAATGCGAAAGAAATTATATCAGAAGAAGGAAAGGTTTCTAACTATTTGTTTTTCGCTGAAAGCTCAATAACTCGATGTTTTTATGAGGACTCCGAAGGGAAAGAAAAATCTTTGTGGATGAAACCCGAACAAACTTTTATTGCTGAATATAAAAGTTTCACAACTCGCGAAAAGTCAACCTTCAATTTGCAATTCTATGAAAAAACAAATGCTTATCTGATTAGTCGTGGGAATCTATTACATTTATTTAAAACGTCTAATAACTGGGCTTTATTCGGAATTTACTTGACAGAACAACTTCATGTAACTTTAATTGATGTTTTTGTAAATTTATTAGCAAATGATGCAACGCGTAATTATCAATATATTCAATACGCTTTTCCTCGATTTTTGCAAGTAGCACCACTCAAAGATATTGCTTCAATGCTCAATGTTTCTCAAGTTACGTTATCTCGAATTCGTTCTGGTAATCAGTTGAAATAGCCATTTTTTAACAAATGTAAAATCAATTGTCGCTCATTTTATCGTATTTTGTATTGAAAATCAAATCATCAAATACTTCAATCATTTTTATTATGAAAAAAACGACTACTCAAAACGGTGTTGCTTCAACTACTAAAAAAACATTCAGCAGAACGACAAGTATTAGTCAAACTATTCAAGCAAAACCATCTGTCATTTGGAGTTTGATTACAAATGCAAGTGATTTTTCAAGATGGAATTCAACGGTTATTTCTATTGAAGGAGAAATCAAACAAGGTCAAAAAATAGCTTTAAAAAGCACTTTAGACGAAAGTCGTACCTTTAAATTAAAAGTAAAAGAAGTGATTCCAAACCAAAAATTAGTTTGGGGTGATGCAATGGGTAAGCGGATTTTTAGATTAGAACAGGATGGAAGTAGCACTATATTTAGTATGACCGAAACGATTGGAGGCCCAATTTTTCCGTTATTCGCCAGTAAAATCCCTTCATTTGATGCTTCATTTGAACAATTTGTAGCAGATTTGAAGCAAGAATCAGAGTCCTAAACGAACGAATGATTAATTTACTCTTTAAACTTTTTCACAAAAAAAAGTTTAAAGAGTTTTGATTTACCAAAATCTTTCTTACTTTTGAATTACAAATGGTTTTGAACTATTCAAAATCATTTTTTTAACTCTTTAAAAAAACTAAATCAATAAGAATAGTTTTATTGATTTAATAAGAATTTTTTTTATTTACTGATTACCTAGAAATATCTTCCCTTTTATTTAAAAAGGGTTTGTTTTAATTATGTGTAAAAATGGTTGATTGTTGTTCATCTGATGGCTGATAGCCATCGGATGTATCAACTTTTTTTTATTTTAAAGCACTTCTATTCAACTTTTCCCAAGTTCAATTCTTTCTCCATATTCTCTCAAGGTTATAAAAACGCTTCCGTTAGGGTTAATAGCTTTTATTTCAGATAAGTCATATTTCAAAATAAAATCCTTAGCTTCATAACCTTCACCACCTTTTTCTGCATGAAGTGCTAAAGTTACTTGAGGTGGCATCGACTTTTTGATTTTTCCATTCCAACGCAATTCAAAATCACTCGACTTTTTTTCATGATATGCCGCATTAACATGAATAGTTAGACAATTTCCATCTAATTCTACGTTCTTAAAATAACTCGCATACAAACCTCCTGCGATTTTGTTCGTTCGATGGATGGAGCGACAGACTTTATCTACTCGACTTTCTTTCATTGCTTTTTTTATTTTATTTTGAACAGGAGATTTGCAGTTAATGCTTATCATTGTTATTATACAAAGAGTGAGAAGTAATGATTTATTCATAGTTTTACTTTTTTAATATTTCGTGAATTTGGTCATTTTGGATGTGGATTAGTATTATATTAAAATTAAGTGAAATTCCACTAATGGTTTAGTTTCTTTTATTTTTTATAAAAAGAAACCCATTGTTTCTCCACAGGTGTTGCCGTAACCCTAGTCCCCCCTGAACACATTTGACTCAATCGGCAGTTTACTATAGTGTGTGCGTATGGTGGAGATGAGATTTGAAGAGTTCCGTCGTTTGTGTGTGAGAAGTGCAGAGTTGAGGAGCTGCCAAATATGATCCACGTTTTCATTCACTGGGCTTT
>CAKZLT010000449.1 GCA_937127195.1 uncultured Saprospiraceae bacterium | reverse complement strand
GTTGTTGTCCCTGTTTCTAACTGTTTTCCTAAACCGCCCATGCTAGAAGATGGTGTTGCCGCATCCTTTATGATTGCTTACGGTACAAGTATGCACGCGCTCAAAGACCGAGCAAAATTACAAGCTGGCGAAACACTTTTGGTACTCGGTGCAGCAGGAGGTGTTGGTTTGGCTGCCGTAGAAATCGGAAAAGCCATGGGTGCAACAGTCATTGCTGCTGCTTCTACTGACGAAAAACTAGCACTTTGTAAAGAATACGGTTCAACACATACCGTTAATTATACCAAGGAAAACTTAAAAGAACAGGTCAAAGCTTTAACTGACGGCAAAGGTGTTGACGTGATTTATGACCCTGTTGGTGGTGATTATTCGGAAGCTGCATTGCGGGCGATGGGCTGGAATGGTCGATTTTTAGTGGTTGGGTTCGCCGCAGGTACTATTCCTAAAATTCCTTTAAATCTGCCTTTGCTCAAATCTTGTCAGATTGTTGGTGTATTTTGGGGAGCGTTTGCACAGAAATTTCCTAATAAAAATATGGAAAACGTCATGCAATTATTAAAATGGTACACTGAGAAAAAAATCAAACCGCACATTCATCAGCGATATAGTTTGGAAGATACACCGAAAGCATTAGAAGCGATTTTGAATAGAGAAGTCCGAGGAAAGGTCGTTATTGATATGTAAAAAAGCAACTAACTTTGCCAAGTTTTTTTATGCTAAAATCGTGTCGGTTTTAAAAATCGACACGATTTCTGTTCAAAAATATCAACGCATTGACTTACTCACTAACCACCAACTTCTCCCCAAAAACTAACTCACCACCATCAAAAACCTGCACCATATAAATGCCTTTCTCATAATCAACAACCTCTAAAACCGCTTCTTGTCCTACGAATAGCTGCTCTGATTGCAACTGCCCCAATAGGTTATATATCCGAATTTGACCATTATTAATATATTCCTCTAGCTCTAGCCGTGCTTGATGATGCGCTGGATTTGGATATAATTTGCCATTTTGATAAGTTCGGATATCTTTGGTGTTGACCCAAGCGTACGCGCCGCAGTCGTTAGGTGTGCCTCGACAGTAATCAACTAACTCACCACTACCTCCAACTACAGGATTCACCCCACCAGTACTACTACCAACACCTTCTATCCAAGTACCAAAATCCATTGTAATACGTCTTCTATCCATACCATATATATTGATAGTATCAACATAAAACACACCATAATTCCCCTCACAATTCGTCACAGTTTGCCCTCCGTCGATAGAGTTTGGATAAGGATTGAACTGGAATAATAGAACATCAACTAAAGTAGGGCATAAGATATTAGGATTATTGAGGACTATTCCATTAACAATTTTTGTAGCAGGACTGTCTCTAATCAGCATTCTTAGTCTGAAAGAATCTTTTGAAACTTGACTAGAATGAGAACCTTGACCATATACCTTATAATAATGTATACCATTAACTATAGTATCGCCATTGGTAAATTCCATTTCATAACGAGTGAAGTTTCCATCAATATCTCTATTGTATCCCTTCAACCACACCGCAGAATCCACCGCCATCGGAATATAATTCTGTGCTTGTAGATTGGTTGTCCCAAGTAAAAAAGTGATATAAAATATTGTTATTAGTTGTTTCATGGTTTATATTTTTATTAAAATTGTCTTATAAAAATAGTTCTTTTTACTAAAAAACATCAATACTATCAAACATTTAAGCCATTTTAAAATAAAAAAGACCGTTTTGAATTTTACTTCAAAACGGTCTTTTCATTTTTCTACAAAAAAATTCTTAATGCAAACTCGTCTCTTGAGAAGAGAAAGACATCAACGTAACAAATTTGCCGATACGCTCATGAATATCCTTCGGTGTAATTGACTTGATACGCTCTGTTCCAAATTTTTCGACACAGAAAGAAGCCAAAGCCGAACCATAAATAATTGCTCTTTTCATGCTTTCGAATGACAAATCACCCGTTTTTGCTAAGTAACCAATAAAGCCACCAGCAAAAGTATCACCAGCACCAGTTGGGTCGAATACTTCTTCTAAAGGCAATGCCGGTGCAAAAAACATCTCCTTGCCGTGAAATAATAATGCGCCATGTTCTCCTTTTTTGATAACCAAATATTTTGGTCCCATCTCACGAATAACCTTAGCAGCTTTCACCAAAGAATGCTCACCAGACAACTGACGCGCTTCTTCGTCATTGATAGTCAAAATGTCAACCTTCTTCAAAACGGCTTTCAATCCATCCATAGCGATGTCCATCCAGAAGTTCATTGTATCCATTACTACCAACTTCGGACGCTCAGTCATTTGTTCCAAAACTTTCATCTGAACATCTGGACTCAAATTACCTAACATCAAAAAGTCAGAGCTTTTGTAACTTTCTGGTAAAACAGGGTCAAAATCCGCCAATACATTCAAGTCCGTGACCAATGTATCGCGCGTATTCATATCCAAGTGATAACGACCAGACCAAAAGAAAGATTTCTCCCCTTTTTTGATTTGTACACCGTCCAATGTCGCACCACGTTCTACTAATCCATCCATTTCGCTTTGTGGAAAATCTTCTCCAACAACCGAAACAATTTTTATATCTTTTGTAAAATAAGATGCTGCCCAAGCGATATAAGTCGCCGCACCACCAATTACATTTTCTGCTTTTCCGAATGGTGTTTCGATATTATCAAAAGCCATTGTACCAACTACTGCTAAACTCATATTGGTTCTTTTTTTTCTTAGAAAAGAGATTAAAAGACCGTGCTACGCACTTAGAGAAAAGAGACCTGCTTTTCCGTCTGCCTGTTGCAAACAGATGCTTTTATTAGCTTCCTTTTTATTAAAAAATAGATAATAAGTTACTAATAAAGGAGTCTCTTTTCTCTTAGCCTGTAAGGCGGTCTTTTAATCTCTATTCTCATTTTTTCATTTAAAATCTACTGCAAAGATGTAAAATCTTTTACAATTTACTAAGCAAACAAATAACCCTATTTGCGCTTTAAAGTTTAAAAAGCTATATTTTCTTCTAGAAGTACCACATCTTCTAAGCCTTTTATTTGAATTTTGACATTTAATGGTTTGCTATTCCAATCTATTTTCATCAAACCAAAATTTTTCTGACCTGTGATTTTGTTATCAACTCTGTAACGATTCGGTTCGTCCTTGATAGCTTCGTAAGAATGCGTCATTCCGCTAGATGTTATATCATAAATCGGATAATTGATACCTTCCAGTTCCATTTTAGAAATCTCAGCAATATGCCTGTCGCCACTTAATAATATAGCTGATTGAGGTTTTGATTTTTGTAAAATGCTTAAAAAACGCTTTCGAGATTGAGGGAAGTTAGCCCACTTTTCAAATCCGTGATCCATCGGAATTACTTGAATGCCACCACCAATCAAATACAAATTAACAGACGCGTCTGTTAATTCTTTTTCGAGCCAATTCCATTGCGCTTCCCCGAGTATATCGCCCGTTTCATTGATTTTATAACGACTTGTACCTATGGTGTTTTTTTCTAATTCATCTCTAAAATAACGTGTGTCTAACAAAATTACCTTAACTCGCTGCCCCTTTTCACCAAAAGTATAAGACTGGTATGCCCCTTTTCGTTTTCGCACTTCCGCATTTTTATCTACTTTAAGGAAATCTAACATCAATTCTTTACTTTCCTCCTTTTTTGTCCATTCTTTTCCACCATCATTCAAACCATAATCATGGTCATCCCAAACGCCAATAACTGGGCAATCTTTGATAAGTTGTTGATATTTAGGCTGTGCCAATTGTTCGTCATACATACTTTTCAGTAAGTTCATATCATCCGTGTCGCCATAGATGTTATCTCCCAACCAAATCCACAAATCAGGTTTATCTTTTAGAACCACATCCCAGATAGGTTGCGGCTCGTTTTGTTTGTTGCAAGAACCAAAAGCAATCGTCGTTAGCGTTATATTCGCTAATTTTTTGTTAGAAGATTTTGATGAAGAAGTGTTTTTGGAAGTATCACAACCAAAAATTCCGATAATTAATAGTAAGTAGAATAGCTTTTTCATATTTTTTTTATTTGGATAAATACAAAAGTAGTGCATTGAAATAAGGTAAAAGTTAGCTGTATGTAAAGTTTATTTCTTTTAAGGTTTTCTACCCCTAATTTGATACTAATACAATTCCTCAATTCTCCATTTAAGTTTATGTTAATCCATTTTTAAAAAGCTTCTTTTTTTATAAAAAAGCTACCTTTGCATTCCCATTAAGTCCAGATAATCAATGGCTTTCAAAATTATTTAACAATAATCTAATAATGAATAAGAATTTAACTTTTCTGTGTATAGCTAGCTATTTTAAAGGAGCTGAATTTTTGCGTCAAGCAAAAAAAGAAGGTGTAAAAGTAATCCTTTTAACAGACAAAAAATTGGAAAATGAAGCATGGCCACGCGAATCTATTGACGAAATTATTATGATGGAGTCGGAAGAATTAGGTGTTTGGAATATGGAACATTTAATCAATGGTTTAGCTTACAAAATGCGTTCAGAGAAGATTGATAGAATCGTCGCAATGGATGATTTTGATGTAGAGAAAGCGGCAGAGTTAAGAGAACATTTCCGTATTCCTGGTATGGGACAAACGACTTATCGTTATTTCCGTGATAAATTGGCAATGCGTATGAAAGCACAAGAAGAAGGGCTTTTAGTACCTGCTTTTAGTGCTTTGTTCAATGATGCAGAAGTACACGAATATACTCAAAATGTTCCTGCACCATGGATGGTTAAGCCACGCGGAGAGGCTTCTGCTGCTGGTATCAAAAAGGTTAATAGCACCGAAGAACTATGGCAATTATTAGAACAATTGGGCGACGAACGTCATGCGTTTTTAATAGAAAAATTCACTCCTGGTATCGTGTATCACGTTGATGCAATTACCGTTGATAGCAAGGTTGTATTTGCTCGTAGTTCTGAATATTTGGATACACCAATGGAGGTTGCTCATGGTGGCGGTATCTTTAGAACGGTAACCGTTCCTTATAATTCTAAGGATGATAAAGGCTTAAAAAGCGCGCATAAAAAACTTATGAAAGCTTTTGGCATGAATTATAGTGCATCGCATTCAGAGTTCATTAAGTCGAATGAAGATGGTAAATTTTACTTCTTAGAAACGGCTTCTAGAGTTGGTGGCGCGCATATTGCCGAACAATTGGAAGCCTCTAGTGGTATGAATATCTGGGGAGAATGGGCAAAATTGGAAATTGCAGTTGCTGAAAATGCCGCTTACAAGTTCCCTAAAGTTGAAAATTTATATGCTGGTCTTATCGTTTCTTTAGCAAGAGATAAACATCCTGATATGAGTTCTTTCCATGACGAAGAAGTGTATTGGAATATCTCAAAAGAGTACCACATCGGTTTAATTGTAAAATCAAAAAGCCGTGAACGTGTTCTTGAATTATTAGAAAACTACGCGCAACGTATCGCAAAGGATTTTCATGCCGCTTTACCCGCAGCAGATAAGCCAACTTCTTAAAAAGGAGACCGCTTCGCTAAGAGATCGTTCGTTTCTCTCACTGTGAGACCGCTTCGCTGTGAGAGAAGAGACTGCTTGACTAGGTGGTCTTTTGTTTGTTGCTTTTTATAAAAAATAGGGTGCAATTCAGCAATACCCAAAAACAACCGCTAGTTTCAGAGTTAAGTGCAGTGCAACGTCTCTGAAACTAGTGGTCATTTTTCAGCTATGCAGAATAGTAACCTTTTTTATTGAAAAACGCGAACATAATCGACAACCATTCTTTGAGGGAAAGTAGTACTTGCATCAGGGTTGCCTGGCCAATTTCCACCTACTGCTACATTAAATATAAAAAAGAATTTTTCATGAAATTCACTCAAATGACCTTCTGTTATACTAATCACATGAAAAGCTACATCATCTAAATACCAAGTGATTTTTTGGTCCGTCCAAATAACAGAAAACACATGATACTCATCAGCAAAAATTCCAGAAGATAAATTTTTGTGACCACTATGATCAGCATGATTACCATCATTATCAGACCAATGCACCGTTCCGTAAGTTCTGCCAGGTTGATGTCCGATTAGCTCCATTATATCAATCTCGCCGCAAGCAGGCCAGCCCGCAGTATTAAAATTATCACCTAACATCCAAAGTGCAGGCCAAATACCTTGACCTTGTGGCAATTTGGCGCGAATATCTATTCGACCATACTTAAAGGATTGTTTTCCTTGCGTAATGATGCGAGAAGATGTATAACCTCCGCCCTCATTTTTAGCCTCTATTACTAATTTTCCATTAGAGACATAAGCATTATTTCCATTAGTATAGTTTTGTAGTTCGTTGTTTCCCCAACCATGATTACCCGTTTCGTAAGTCCAATCAGCCATATTTAAGGCACTACCATCAAATTCGTCAGACCAAATCAAAGTATAATTAGGGTAAGAAGTCGGTGTCGAATAACCAACATCTGATGAAGGAATAAAGCTATCATCATTTCGGATAGTTATTGTAGCAATATCTCCCGAAACAGTTGCATTCTTCGCATTAGAAATCAATATTTCAAAATTTTCATCTTCTTCCCAAATAGTGTCACTCATTATTTCGATCGGAATAACAGCTTCTCTCGCGCCTATCGCAATTGAGCCTGTTCCAGAAATACTCGTATAATCTTCTCCTGATTTTGCATTGCCATCACGAGTTTCATAATTAAATGTTACTTCTTCTGTACTCACCTCAGATATTTTCACTTTTACAGAAAATGAATTAGTCGTGCCATTACCTTCAAAACGAGTTACATCCTCTATGTATATAGATGGCGTTTCTACTGTTCCTCCTCCGTCTTCATCACAAGCAGCAGCAATTATTACTATAATATTGAAAAGGAAAAAATACATTAATTTTCTCATATCGTTCTTTTTTTAATGTAAAAATAAAGCAAGGTAGTCTTTTCTTTGTTTTAGGGAGTAGGAAAAAAATAACCTACCCAATCTAGCTTGTTATTTTCCATTTTAAAAAACATAAAAAATAGTTC
>CAKZLT010000448.1 GCA_937127195.1 uncultured Saprospiraceae bacterium | reverse complement strand
TTTCTTTGCATAGCCGTAGTTACGGAAATAAATTTTAACGAAGTTATCGGAAATATTTTATCAAAAAGTACCGACACTATTAACTTGACTGACTACTAAGGACGATGACAGAATAGAAACAAAAAAAGCACATTTATCACTAGATAAATGTGCTTTTTTATTATGTAAATGTTAAAACTTCGGTTGATTAAAAACGCTGTTTTGATGTTTTGTATAGTTTCAAATAAACCAGTTAATGAGTCCTATTGACTAACATTATTATTATCAGAAGAAGAAACCGCAGCAGAAGAAGTATTTACTATTTTACCTCCAAATAATGCTGCTTCACATTGCGTAATCATTGTAGATATTGCCATTTTATTCGCATCAGTTGTTCCATCTGCTTGAGCAATTTTTTTAGCGGCATACAAAAACGCTAATGATTTATTACAATTTGTATTAGAAAACGCTTTTGCATTTTCCAATAATTGTCCAATGTAATCTGTAACAACAACAGTCTCATCATCTTGTGCCTCTAATTCTTCGTATTTCATCAAGCGACCTTCCAAAGTATCTATCACAATACTCAAGCTGTCAATTTCTTGCTTCAAAACAATCGTCTCATTCACTCTTTCAAGTGTATCAATATCATTTAATGAAATTCCTGCTACTTCGGATGTAGTAACGGGTGTAGATTTTTGCAAAGCCATTGCTCCCAAAACAATAGCTGCAACCAAACTAATACCCGCAATTGCCATTGTTAATTTAGTTTGAGATTTTGCTTTCTGCAATTCTCCTTGTAGTTTTTCTACACGTTCTTTTTCTATCATTTTGAAAGTAGTTAAGATTAATAAAACCAATACTATTGTATTTGTTCTATTTGTTTCAGGTTAAAAAAAACAACTTACCTTGTCTAGCTTTTTCTTCAAAAAGAAAATGTAGTTATTTGGTCAAACCTAGTTAAAGAAAGACCATTACTAGACTAAGAATACGTTTGGTTCTTTGTTTTCTATTTCCCTTAAATTAGTTAAGTAGTTAAATTTTACACATTAAAAAAAGTTGTAATTAACTTAATTAAATGCATTGTGAATTATTTATCACAGAATAATAGTTAGACAAATATAATATTTAAAATTTTACAATAAAAGGATATTTGAAAACAATAAAAAGAAAAGCCATTTTCTATGGCTAGAAAATGGCTAGAAACCTAATATGCTATACTAAAATTCTTTTTTTTTGGAAACTTTTATTTTTTCAATACACATATATATGTAGTAAGAAGGTGATTACTTAGTCTTACATTTTATCCAAAGCTTCCAATTGATAATTTTGAATAAGCCCAATCAATCTTTTGGCGTATTCATCCGCTTCATTAAAATTCAATTGCTGTAAACCATTTGCCCATGATTGATAATCCTTATAACTTGTCAAATCTCTATATTTTCCCGTAGTAATTATCAAACTATGCGCTCGCCAACTCTCATCCACACTTTTATATTTTCTATAAAATGCCTTGTGTTGCCCTTTTTCCAAACTCGAACAATGACCTTTTCTACAATTTTTAGAATGACATTGAATAGCAAAATGATTATTATTTAATGTTGCTGCCGCATTTTCGCCAGCATTGCTATCTATTAGTGCTTGCGCCAGCAAAACACTTGCAGGAACGCCGTAAGCTCGATGATAATTCACTGCTAATTCCGAATATGCTCGAATGTAATTTCTATTTTTTTGGTCTTGAACACCAGAAAAAAACACATCCGAATTAGGATTACTAATTGGCTGAGAAACCACACTACTTCCAGCAATACCAGAACCTCCTCCTGTTGGTGCAGATAAATTAATATTAAAATTCAAATCCTTATACAATAGTACTGTACCTGCCAACACAATCAAACCAATCGGAATCCACGGAATCTGCCTAATAGACTCCTGAAGTGCTTTATTTCTATAAAATGCCGCTTTAGCTGCTACCAAAGGTTTCATCATGCCTTTTAGAGCCATAACTACCAGTCCTTGTATTGATATACTTTCTTTTGTTTTAAAAAAAGCATGACGTTTCAAACTTTTTGTAAAATATGAAACCACTTTGTTATCATTTCTACTCACGTTATTTGTTTTTGTGGAATACTTATAGTATTTTCACGATTACACAAATATTTTCTTATTACCTTATTTTGAAATTTATTGTTAATGCAATTATAAAACTTTTTGTTTTAAAAACCAAATAGTTTCATATTTAAAAATACACTTCTTATGGCCGATTTTTCAGATAATATTGTAAATCAACGATTTAACAAAGTTTTTGATTATTTAGAAAAAAACAATTTAATCAAAGGTAAATCAGATATAGCAAAACATTTGGGTACTTATAACCATGTTATCAATAGTATTCTGAAAGGAAAAAGGAACATTACCGTTGACCAATTAAACAAACTGTTTGAAATTTATAGTATAAATGCTAATTTCCTATTTGGCTTGAGCGATATGATGGTAGCAGAAGGTGGTAATCTTTTGACTTTTTCAAAAAACGATAAAGGGCGAGGTAATAATATTAAGCTTTTACCACACAAAGCACTAGCTGGAAATTCGTTGGCACAAGAACCTGCGACTGAGATATTAGAAAGTTTTTCAGTGCCTGGTCAAGAAGGAGATTTGGTGGCTATCGAAATTGAAGGAGATAGTATGACGCCAACACTTACGAGTGGCGATATTGTAGTTTGTGAAAAAATCGAACGCGGAGAACCTTTGCGTGACAATTCAGTATATGTAATTGCTACTGATGTTGTTGTTGCTAAGCGTGTTCAACAAAATAAAACGAATAATCAATTAGTGAGCCTTAATTTAATCTCTGATAACTCAGCTACTTATAAGCCTTATGAAGTTGACTTGAGTGAAATCCGAGAAATTTATAAAGTAAAATGTCGTTTGACTAATTATAAAATGAACTAATCAAAACAGTATTTTCATCAAAAAGCCAGAGCATTTGAAAATTTAAATTTCAAGTGCTCTGGCTTTTGGCGTTCTTAGTTTCGTTCAATTTTAGTTACATCTATCATAATTATAATCACACTAAAAATTAAAACCTCTCCTATTCAATACAATATTTACATTCTTTCTATAGTTTAATTCATACTTTTCTACTACAAATAATCTACAACAAGAGTAATTTTTTACTACTATCTATCTTTTTTATAAAAAAAAGTAAATATTATTTTCTTTCTACTTAAAAACTAATCCTTTAGTAATCAATAATTTAAGACACTATTGATTCTCTAATATTTCTAAATTCAATTTTAAAAAGTATTTTTTTTTAAAAAAAATCAAAACATGAAGAAGCGTTTTCTTCACTTTTGATACATATACTAATAGACCAACTTAAGAAAGACCAATAATTGAATGAATTTGACTGACGATAATTATCTAATCAAGCGAATACTCAAAGGAAATGAGCGTGCTCAACTAGCTTTGTATGAAAAATACGAGCAAAGATGGGGTCGTTTGTGTCTTCGATATGGTCGAAATCGTACAGAGGCAAAGGATATTTTACAAGAAGGTCTTATGGCTGTTTTTAAAGATTTGAAACAGTTTGACGCAAAAAGAGCATCATTTAATACTTGGTCAAATCGCGTGATGGTAAATGCTGCGCTACGATATTTAAAGAAAAATCATTGGCAGCAGTCTTTTGAAGATTTGGATGTAGCTACGAATAATTTAGATATTTCTGAAAATGCATTAGAGCAAATCACAGCAAAAGAGCTCACGGCTTTGATACAAAAATTACCCTCTGGCTATCGAGTAGTTTTCAATATGTATGCAATCGAAGGCTATTCGCATAAGGAAATTGCGGCAGAATTAGGGATTACTGCAAGTGCTTCAAGGTCGCAATTGACTAAGGCTAGAAAATTATTAAAAAAACAACTACTGGTTTTGTTTTAAATAGAATGAAAAACTAAACAGATGAACATTAAAAATTTAAGTTTCTTATTAGCAGTTATTACTGTCTTGGCTTCGTGTGATATCAATGAAGGCCCTAGAAGAGGAGGTCCAAACAACGGTAATGTAGAAGATGAGATCAGTGCTTTACCAATGACTCAAGATTATCCTGCTGACAATCCTTATTCCGTTGAAAAAACCAATTTAGGCAAAATGCTATTTTGGGATCCAATTATGTCTGGAAAAAAAGATATTGCTTGTGTCTCTTGTCATCACCCAGATTTTGGATACGCTGATGGTATAGATTTACCATTAGGTGTTGGCGGAGTAGGTCTTGGAATTAACAGAACAGGCGGAACTTTAGTAAAAAGAAATGCACCAACCATCATCAATACTGGATTTAATGGAATTGACAATGATGGTAATTATTCACACAGCGATGCTCCTATGTTTTGGGACAATAGGGTCAAAAGTTTAGAATTACAAGCTATTCATCCGATGCTTTCTAAAGAAGAAATGCGCGGAGAGTTAATTAGTGAAACGGCTATTATTGACACATTAATTAATCGTTTAAATAATATCCCTCAATATAAATCTTTGTTTACGGCTGCTTTTGGTTCTGAAGGTATTACCGAAGATCGAATTGGAAAAGCAATTGCTACTTTTGAGAGAACAATTATGGCTAACAATAGCCGTTTTGACCAATATATGCGTGGTGATGATAATGCTTTGAGTAATCAAGAGATTGATGGAATGAATAGATTTGTGGCTATTGGTTGTGCTGATTGTCATGGAGGAGCGATGTTTTCTGATTATGAATTACATACTATTGGTGTTCCTAATCATAATTTAGTTACAGATGAAGGTGCTACTGGAGATTTTGATTTTAGAACACCTACACTCAGAAACTTAACATTTACGGCTCCTTATATGCACAATGGTCAATTCGAAAGTCTCGAAGATGTCTTAGAATTCTATGAAGATGCTTCCCAAGGAAGAGAAAATAGAATTAATAATCAATTAGATGCTCGAGACTTAGATAATGATATACGAAACTTAAATCTACGTGGCAATGACCATGATGAAATTATCGCTTTTCTAAGAGCTTTAAGTGATGACAGTTTTGATAAAACAGTACCAGAATCTGTTCCTAGTAAATTGCCTGTAGGTGGCAATATTCAGTAATTTTTTTGAACCACAAAAGATGCAAAGAATACAAAAGATATATTTTGTAAAATCTTTTTCTTTTGTGGTTCAAAGTCTTTGAGTTTCAATTTTTTATAATAAAGATTCTTTGAGTTTTCCTCATCAAAGAAGCCAAATAAAACTTTTTTTATAGCAAAAATTTTACGATAAAAATATAATGGAAAATAATAATTTAGATAATTTTTTCAATAAAAAGTTGAATAACTTTGACTCATCAGGTGATGATTGGGACAAACTAGGCAAAGCGCCTTTCGAAAATATTCAACCTACTTTTCCAAAGTATCCAAAAACTACTTGGGTAACACCAATCTCAATTTTGACTGGTGTTATGGGCGTAGCTTTGACTGCTTTGGTCGTTTATACTTTTTATTTAAAAAATGAAATACACACGCTCCAAGAATATATCATAACAGAAAATATCACCAAGGAAACAACTTATCCTAACACTTCTACTAATAATCCATTATTATCTAAAAATGAAAATCCATCTATCAACACACCATCAGAAGAAACCGTAGATTTACCTGATAATGAGATTATTCAAAATAACACGTCTAGTATTGAAACCAATTCCAATCATCGTATTTCAAATAATAATTCTACTAAAATAAAAGAAAGCAAAAGGAAAAGACAAGCCAAAAAGGAAAGTATTTTAAAGAAAGAAAAACCATCAATCAAAACAAAGGAACAGGAAATACAGGAAATCATTACAAAGTCAAAGGAAGAAAAAACAACTCCTAATTCGACTATATCATTAAATAGGCAAAATAATAAGGCTAATCAGAAGGATTTAGTTAACCAAAAAACAGGTAAAAAAAATCCATCTAAGTCAATAATTTCTAAGCTCAAAAATTTAGACTTCCGACCGTTAATTTCAAAAAAACTGGCTATAAAGCCTTTTGCATATGCTAAAATAACGATGCTACATCCAGAACAATACATTACAAAACCTGCTTCTAAAATAAAATTAGGTTCATTTTCTCTTGGTTATGAGTATAGCTTTTCAAATATCATTATCCCTTATGACATTGAACTTCAGGATGCTAATAGTTTGCCGACTAAAGATAATTTGAATATGATAAGAAATCATTCTCATGGTTTGATATTGGGCTATAGTTGGAGTCCAAATTGGAGAATTTCAACAGGAATTCGACGAGCAGAAGCTAGGTCAAGATTTGAGATTAATTCAAATAACATCTATAATTCAGCTAATGAATATACGCTTCCCAACAATTCAATCGCAAATGATTTGACGTTTGATAAACTCTCTCCATTGGTCAATAAAACCATTAATTTCACTCTTGAATTTCCTATAAATCAAAGATTAAATGACGGAGAGGTCTTGTCTGTTGAAATTCTAGCACGACAAGAAATTGAACAAACCCAAATTCCTTTAGCCATCGAATATCTTTTTGGAAAGAAGAAATTTCAATGGTTTACTCAATTAGGTGTGCAACTCAATTTGATGGAAATCAAAACATTTGATATAGATATTATGGCTCAAAATTTTAATCAAGAAAATTTAAATGTCAATAATATTTTAGATGATGATAGTCATATCAAAGAACAGTCAATCGGACTTTTTGGAAGTGTCGGAGCTAACTATCAACTTTTTCAACACTGGAGCGTCAGAGCCTCTTTGGCTTATCAACATAACTTTGATGATAATTACAATAAAAATAATAATCCAAATCAGCGACAAGGCAAACGTGATTTCCTTACAGAACAAACCATTAGATTAGGATTGAATTACCAATTTTAGACAAAAAAGAGGCTGTTTATGGATTAATAGCCTCTTTTTTCTAAAAATCACCCTTTTTTAGCATCACTTTTCTAAACTTCTTCATCTGAAAACGATTACCTAAAACCACCAGTCTCATATCATTCCGAACAAAAGTATCTGGTCCAGGATTAATAATATAATTACCTTCTT
>CAKZLT010000447.1 GCA_937127195.1 uncultured Saprospiraceae bacterium | reverse complement strand
ATAAAAAAACGAAAATACGGTTGCTTATTAATTAGGAAAGTTCTACACGATTTTATGTGGTCATTCAAAATATCACCTACTTAATCTGATTATTTTTAGTTTCTGCTACCACTGCTAATTGAAACAGCGGTAGCAGAAACCAGAATCTAGAAACCACATAAAATCATAAAGAATCAATTAGAAATAACCCAATCATCAATTTTTATTTGACCATAATTTTTTCAGTAATTTGACCTTGACGGGATTGTAACTGAAGTAAATAAATGCCTTTTGTAAAGCTAGATAAATCAAGTTGAATTGTAGCATCATCATTACTAAGCGTTGTCTGGTAGCTAGTCACAACTCGCCCGAGTGCATCAAAAACACTTAATGTAACTGGCTCATTAGACATATCTTGGACATTAATATGAAATAATCCAGTCGATGGATTTGGATATACATTCATTTTTGTAAGAATGTCTAATGACATTGTATTGGTAATAATTGGAGTAAGAGATATTCTAAAGTTATCAATTGCTATACCTTCATCTACGTCGTCATTTTTATCAGAAGTGACTAAAACCTGAAATTTGACATTGCTTTTTCCGATAAGTGCTGGAATTTCACGCTGAATAGTTTCCCAATCATTAGATGCTCCAAACAAGAATCCACTCATGATTTTCCAAGTTACGCCATCATCCGTTGAATACTTTAATTGCGCTCTATCTGTATTTGTAGCAAAAGCGTGATTAATATCAAAAACGACATAAGGAGAAGTTGTTATATTTGAGAAGTCAAAACAAGGAGAAAAAATATGACTGTTTTCTTCATTATCATAAGCTCCATCTAGATTTGTAGCCCAAACTTTTGAACCGTTAGAAGCGGTATTTATCTGAAAACCATTTGGATTTCCCCATTCCCAACTACTCACTAAATCATTTGCTTTTGACCAAGAACCATCACTTGCTTCAAAGCTTTCAACATAAGGTATATTTGAAATCGTTGGTTGGTGCAATACGTTTTTACTAGCTGTATTGTTTGTATTATCAATATCTAAGCTGTGAGCAGTACTTGCTTCAATCAAATAATGTTTGGCTGATGTAGTGAGGTCTGCTAAAGGAGTGAATATAAAATCTTGTTCTTCTCCATTCTCGAAAGTACTGAGTATCGTTACAGAATCTTGAAAAGCAATACTTCCATCAATGGAAACAGAGTAAGGAATCTTTTCTCCACTATATAGTGTACGGCAACCGTTATGGCTGATTCTTACAGAAATGGTTTCCATTCCGAGGTTACAAGCCGCAGTATTAGGCGTATAAATTTCTTCTACTGCAAAATCGTAAGGAGGCGATAATTTAACGGATTTGGCAACGGCTCTTTCTCCAACAATGTTGTTGCTAGTCTGAGAAGCTCTGAGTGTAAACCAATATTCATAGCCTGTAATGAGATTAGTTAAATTATAAAATGTATCTGTTGTTGTTGAAATCAGGTTGAGTCCTGTTGAGTCTATTTGAAAAATCTCGTATAAATCGGCTCCAGGTACTGATAACCATCTCATTTGAGTATCAGTGCTACAATTAGAACTATCTGAATTGGAGAAAAATGCAAAATTTGGTGCTGCTGCAATGGTAAAGTTAGCATCAGATTCATCTGATAAGTTGGTAGAAGTGATTCTGATTCGAGCTTCTTTTGTTAGATGTTGCGGCACAGTCCATCCCATTTGTCTATAAGTAGAAGGAAAAGAACCGATGTTGTTCCATGTCGTTCCATTATCAATAGTATATTCTGCAAGAAAGCTACCCGTAGAGCCATTGGCTGTCCAATAGATATTTTCAACACTGCCTGGAGTCATTTTTTCACCACCAAAAGGATACGTTACAATGATTTCGGGCATTGTCGTTTCATAAACGAGGGCGTAAGTTTGGCTACCATTTGTAACGGTATGACCATTTACAATTAACTGATAAGTTCCTGCCGTTACTGACTTTGAACTGATTTGGACTATATTATTGAGTCTATCAACTCCTCTAGTCGCAAGACTATTAGGATTATTAGCATCAAGTATCCACGGACGAATGGTGTCTGTTCCGTTGGTAAGTATCAAGTCCAAATCATTAACAAGTGTGGTAGTCGAGGCAGTTGAAGCTGCTGGATCTGTCCAACTTAGCATGATACGTAATTCTGCCATATTCTGAGGAACGGTTATATTTATACTGTTACTTACACCTTGCTGAATAGAATCTATGAGCCAATTACCACTTTCCATTAGTTCAACAGCTTTTAGGGCATTGATTTGACCATAGCCATATTCATAATCTGGGCCTGCATTACCTTTATCTTCGGCAGTATTACAAACGAATGCTTTTATTAAATCTGCTCTAGGATTGGTATTATATAGTTGTTTGTATCTTTGGTATAATTGAGCAACTGTACCAGCTACTCCTGGGCAAGACATAGACGTTCCGCTTTTGCTACCATATAAGTTATCAAATTCAGTAGAATAAACATTTTGCCCAACGCCACTAATATTTGGGGTTAACCTTCCGTCAAAAGAAGGACCGAAACTACTAAAAGTTGTAATTAATCCTAAGTGATTAGTTGCAGCAACAAGCAATGAATTCTTGTGATTCCATGAAGTACTAAAATAAGGAGAAGTACATCCCTCCGTTTGCTGACTATTTCCTGCCGAATAAACAAGCATCAAAAATGGATAATCATTAACCAATTGGTCTAAGCCTCTATCTACATTTTGATACGTTCGGAGTGGCGTTGAACAGTCTCGCCCATAACCATAAGAATTGGATGTAATGACAACTTCTTCATTCAAAATGGCATTTTCCATAGTTAAAGGAAGAGGAAGCGGCGTTAAGTTAGTACAACAATTCCAACCATGAATAGTCGCTTTGGGAGACATACCGATCGCATTAGGGTCAAGTAAGCCTGCACCAGCTATTGTTCCTGTTACGTGATTAGCATGGTCTTCTGAGCGACCGCTATAATATTGATGGTGGCTAGTTACTCTTGTGCCAAAATCAATATGAGGTTTTAGGTTTGTGTCCCAGACACCGATTATTATGCCGTCTCCTTGTAGGTTTCTCGAACCCATAAAGTTGGCACTAAGTGCGCTAGAACGGTGATTATCGCCACTTTTTTTGTTGTCGATTTTTCCTTTAGAATCAATAGGCTCTATCCAAAGTAATGTATTTTCATTGGCTAATGCATTGATGTTTTCAATAGGAACTCTAATTTTGAATTGATTAAAACGGTCATTAATGAATAAAATCTCTGCATTATTTTCTTGGAGTACAGTTGCAACAGTACTCAAATCTGTCCCTTTGAAGTAGGTAACCATCAAATCAGCTTTCCCATTTACGTTCAGTGCATGTGCAGGAATGTTCTCTATTAATGGAGATAATTTCCATTTAGATTTGACATGAATAAGCGAACGTGCTTTGATATTTTTTAAAAAATTAAAATCAATATTGGTTGGAATACTAGCGAAGTAGGCAAAATTTGGAAGATAATTATCTAAAATAATACCTTGATTGCTGATACTCTGTAATGTTGTCTTTGAAGGAAGTGTTTCAAATTGAATGATAATATGGTAGTAGTCATCGCTGGCGGTTGGCTGTAAAGCAGTTTTATTGTTTTGTATTGAAATAAGATTGGGCGAAGGAGTAAAAGATTCTGAAAGTAGTTGTATCGTATAGTTTTTTTGTGAAAAAGCATTTAAACTGAAACACAATGTAATGATGGTTGAAAGCACCAGAGTGCGATTTCTCTTTGTCATTTTTTTTCTTTTTTCTAGTGAAATGGTTGAAAACTTGCAATTGATTGAGTCTTAGTACACTGTTTCAAAAGTTTAGTTATATTTTTAAAAGCTACCGTAGCGCGACGAAGCTCGTCCGCGCTACGAAACATTAAAACTTTTGAAACAGTGTACTTCGTAATGGAGAAAAAATAACTTGCCCAATGACGAAATTATATTCTCTCTGTTGCTTAAATTTGATTAGCAAAGCTAATTAAAAACTAGCAGATAGCCTAAACGAATACTGTCTCAGAACTGTCAAAGACGGTGGCTTAAGAGAGTTGTTAAATAGTATTTTGTCACAAAAAATGTTTTTTATCATTTTAACTATATACCTAATAAATTTTAACTCAACAATTAAATTTTCCTGATTATAACATTTTACCATGAAAATAATTAATAGTTTTATTTGCTCTGAAACATTGTATTAATAATTTTATATATTATATTTACATTTAATATGAGGGTATGTTATGATATATAATCAAAAGTAATAGATTAAAATAGTAGAATTACTTCTTAAAAAAAACACACTACACCATTAAGGATGTATTTAAATTTTAAATACATCTTAAAAAGAGGACACGTACCTAATTATAAATTAAATTTATCAACAATCACACAATTTAAAAGTACTGTCAATGAAAAAGCTATTATTACCGTTATTTGTTTGTTTAATTATTACTAATCTACAAGCACAAGAGAAGATTTCGTCTTTTCATGCTGGAGTATTTACAGGTGTTTCTTACTATTCAGGAGATTTAATAGAGAAGACTATTGACCAAGTGGCAGAGTCTCATCCATCTTTTGGGTTATTTCTAAGATATAATTACGGAAGTTACCTTTCTGCTCGTGCTAATGTTTTTTATGGTCGAGTCTCAGGAAGTGATGCAAATGCAGAGGATGTTAATAGAAGAACTCGTAATTTAACTTTTCGTTCGCCGATACTTGAAGTTGGAGTTACACCAGAATTTAATATTTATGACTTTGTATTACCTAAGTCTGGATATGTTTTGACTCCTTATATTTTTGCTGGTGCTGCAGGTTTCTGGTACAATCCACAAGCACCACTCGAAAAAGAATGGGTTGATTTGCAACCACAAGGAACAGAAGGTCAAGAAGTAGGAAGTGAATATAATCGATTTGCTTTTGCGATTCCTTTTGGTATTGGACTTAAATTTAAGTTAAGTGAATTAGCATCTATTGGATGGGAATTCGGAACACGATTTACAACTACAGATTATATTGATGATTTGGGAGGGTTATACCCAGATTTCGATGTGTTGGCGGAAGTTAGAGGCTTGAAAGCAGTAACATTATCTGATAGAACGCCAGAATATACAGGTTTGCCTTCTACAAGGTCGGCTGGAGATATTCGTGCTTCTTCTAAATCTAATGATTACTACCTTTTTACAGGATTAAGTCTTTCAGTTAATCTTGCACCAAGAGGAAAAATTAAACCATAATAGTAACTATTCAGAACAGAGATACTTTTATTGGTAGCCTTTTAAATCATCTATTTAAATGTTCTTCAGCGATGCTGAATAGTAACCCATAATAGAAGAATAATTATGGTTTTATAAAAAATAATTTACAATCGTTCTAAAAAGCGATACTACTTTTGAATAAGTAGTGTCGCTTTTTTATTTTTGGGGTGTGATAGAGAAACATTTTTTATAAAAAAAAATAAAGCAATTAAAATGAAAAAATTATTTTTTTTATTGGTAACGGTGACTTTTTTAGCTGCATGTGGCGGTGGTGAAGGAGATACTACTAAGCAGTTGGAGGCAAAATATAAAGAAATTGACAACTTGCACAACGAAGCAATGGGCAAAGGAATGAGCGCGTTCCAGAGTTATGAAAGCACATTAGAGAAATTACTAAAAGATGCTGAAACGGATACAACCGTACTAAAAGGGCAATCTAAAGAAACTGTAAATGCAGTATTGGAGCAAGTTGAAGGAGCTTACAAAGGTATGATGACTTGGATGAAAGAACATCAAAACCTAGAAAAATTGGAGGCTGCGGGTCTGTCTTTTGAAGAGAAAATGGCACACATGGCAACGGATTTGCAAGCTATTCAGAAAGTGAATGATGATACTGATAATGTAGCCAAAGTAGCTAAGGAATTATTAGAAAACTTAGGCTTGGCAGATGAATCAGACCATGACCATGACCATCATGATGATCACGATCATAGTAATCATGATCACTAGTAGATAGTCCTTTGGGATTAAGGGATTGAAAAATAATAACCTAAATTATTTTTCTGTTGTTTAAACCGTGTCTGTTTTTAGCAGACGCGGTTTTGTTAAAAATAATGGGTCTATATGATTTGAGTTGGTCATTAGTACTTTTTTATCGATTCTCTAAACCTTATAGGTTTTTAAAACCTAT
>CAKZLT010000446.1 GCA_937127195.1 uncultured Saprospiraceae bacterium | reverse complement strand
TTAGCATTGCTCCATCTGCGATTGCCCAGTAAATTTTCTCGGCTGTTCGCTCCTGAAACTGTTTACTCAATGATTTATGACTTTCGCTATTTTTAGCAAAACACAGAATACCACTCGTCTCTTTGTCCAAGCGATGCACCGTAAATACTTCCTCATTACGTTCTTTCAACCAGCCCAAAACATTAGGCAAATCCGTCTTAAATCTATCTGGAATACTGAGAAAGCGAGCAGGTTTGTTCACTATCACTATATCTTTGTCCTCAAATACTATCGTTGGTTCAAATTTCATAGCTGCAAATTTGCAATATTTTTTTGTGGTTTTAAAGTAGAAGCGATAGTAATTATCGCTTATTTGATGTCGTATTTTATTTTTATAAAAAAACTAACTACTAAATAAACAATATCTTTTAGCTATATTTGTAAATGACTTACATAAATCAGCTATTAAAATGATAATTGACTTTTCTATACAAAATTTCTACTCTATAAAAGATAAGATTACTTTGTCTTTTGAAGCCAGTTCTTCAAAAGATTTGGAAGAATATTACATTATAGAACCTATTCCAAATCTTCGATTGCTCAAACTCGGCTTAATCTATGGCGCAAATGCTTCTGGAAAAACGAATATATTAAAAGCATTAGATTATTTGCGTGATTTGATATTAGAACCTTTTAATAAAAAAACAGATAGTTTTTCATTTTATCCTTTCCTTTTTGATACTGAAACGCCTAATCAAAACACGGTTTTTGAATTATCTTTTGTTCAAAATAAAACGAAATATGATTATCGTGTAGAACTGAATCAACAAGCAATTGTCAGCGAAAGTCTTCATTTTTATCAACCTAGAAAAGCGTTAGTTTACAAAAGAACAACCAATTTAGAAAAGCAATTGACTTCAATTGATTTTGGTTCTAAAATAAAAATCAAGAGCGAATTTCAAACGATTTTGGAAGCTAATACACTTTGGAATAATACGGTTTTGGGTGGTTTTTTGAAAACGAATATTGAGATTTTAGAGTTAAAAGATAGCCTAAATTGGTTTCGTAGCACTTTAAAAACTCTTATTACAACAAAAAAAGACCTTTATCCTTTTATTTCTAGTCAATTAGAAAAAAATGAAATTAGCAAAGAAAGTTTAGTTTCATTTTTAAATAAAGCCGACTTAAAAATAACGGATATAATTATAAAGGAAGAAGAACATAATATTGATGAAAACTTTATGACGCTTTTAGAAAAAAGAATTAACCTTCCTAAAAATGAATTATCCAAAATAAGAAAACAAGGAAAAGTAGAAAGTAGGGAAATATTTTTTCATCATACAGTTGAAAATGAAAAAGGTAATCAAACTTATGAATTACCTTATAATTTGGGATCTTTAGGCACGCAACGATATTATCAATTTAGTGGATTGTTAGCTTTTATGATGAAAAATGAAGTCATTTTCAGCATCGACGAAATAGCCGCTTCACTTAACCCCGACTTGCTCAAACACTTTTTATTAGCCTTTTTAGCCAATACAAAAATGGCTCAATTAATTGCTACTACGCATCATCGTGAGCTATTGATGGAAAAAGATATTTTGAGAAATGATGCGATTTGGTTCACCGAAAAGCAAGCAAACGGAAGTACTGATTTATATTCTTTAACTGATTTTGATTCTTCTGTTATTAGAAATACCAGTTCTATTTATAATGCTTACAAAATCGGAAAACTAGGCGCGAAACCCAATTTGCAAGACCATTATATTACAACTGAAAATGGCTAGAAAGACCAATCATAGAAAAGGAAAAGGTAAAAAAGTCTATTCGATTATAGTTGATGGAGAGACGGAGGTTTGGTATTTTCAGATGATGAAACGCCACGAAAAACTCCTCAGCAGAGTCGATATTAAACCAGAATTACCCAAAAAGAAGCGACTTTCGGAACAATTTAAACTGGTCAATGAAAACGCCAAAATCTACGATGAAGTTATATGGCTCATTGATTTTGATACCATTATCAAAGAAGAACAAGAGTTTAAAGGTAACGGAGAAAGCCCAATTCAAGAATTAGAACGATATATAAAGGCATTTTTTAATAATAAAAAAGTACATCTTTTGGTCAATATGCCTTGTTTGGAGTTTTGGTATTTATTGCATTTTGAGGCAACGGGTAGATATTTTAGTCAATGTGAAACGGCAACGAGTTCATTAAAAAAACACGTTTCAGATTATCAAAAAAGCCAAAAATACTATACTAAAAGAGATAATGATATTTATAAAAAATTACTTCCTTTTCAAACAAAAGCCATCGAAAATGCTACAAAACTGGGTAAATTTACTTTAGAAAACCCAAAAACAGCAAAAGCCGAAATATATCAAGTATTTCAGCTTTTGGGCATTTCAAAATAACTTTTTTTAAAAAATGTAACCGCCATTTCCATCTTTTTTGGGGCCACCATATTTCAGATTAGGAAAGGCTTTTCTTTTTAAAAGATACCCCAAAACCAATACTACTAACGCCAAAAGCATATAACCATAGACCCAACTTTCAAAAAACAGTTCACGCAATTGATTATTATACAAATAGTAAATCGTTACAATCATAAAAATCAAAATCGAATACAAAACCTGTCCAAAAAACTGCCTCAATTGATTAAATAAAAACAAATGAAAAACACCGCCCAAACCAAAAGCAACGTAGTTGAGCATAGTCGGTTCCATATTCGACATATATCGAAAGACATAAACGACATAGCAAATCATCAAGCCAATAAAGCCAGCGACCGTTGCTTGATGCAACGTTTTATTTTGTTTCATTGTCGTGCTTGAAGCCGTACTTCCGACCATTCGACTAAATACTCGTTCAAATTTGGCTTCATTTCCAACCTCATTTAATAGACCTTTATAAATGGATTGTGCCGTTTCTCCCTTATCTAATCGACTTCTGATAATTCCTCTTAATTCATTAATTCCTGTTAAACTCTTTTGCTCTTCCATTTTTTATATTTAATTCTCTTCAATTGTTTTCCTTCTCTGTCTATCTTTATTTTTACCACTTTAACCCTTCTTT
>CAKZLT010000445.1 GCA_937127195.1 uncultured Saprospiraceae bacterium | reverse complement strand
ACCTCAGCCTAGAAAATACCGCGACTTTCGGAACAAGCATTATTGCCAATGTATCGAATGGTCAATTGTTTATTGCTTGGTTTTCGCTTAGTCCTGTTACGGTTGTGACCGATACGCTCGTTCGCCTCAAATTCGTCCGAGGTACAGGTTGTTTTTCGGATTTAAATTGGGATTTATCAAGCCCAGGTGCGAACCAAATCACCGATATTAACGGAACGACCTTGCCGACAGTTTACACAGATGGACTTGTGAGTTTCTTGATAGAAGACAGTCCCGTCCTCGAAAGTCCAACTAATTTGGCTCAAGATTTATTTATTGTTTCCTCTTTTCAATGGACGAACGCCGAATGTTTTGTCAATTATAGATTCCAAATAGATACCGATACTTTGTTTAATTCGCCAGTTATAGATTCTTTGATTGGCGATACAATGCTGATTGCTCCCGTTCTGAATCCTGGGCAAATCTATCATTGGCGAGTTGCCAAAGTAGATACCCGAGATAGTTTAGATTGGTCAGATATATGGACTTTTACTACTGGTGGACTCGCAACTATTCAGCCTCAAATCCCTGTAATCAAGGCTTTTGCAGATACGATTATTGTTCCGATTGTATTAGATAGTCTTTTTGATGTCACTGATTTTGACCTACTTATGCGCTATGATAGCATGGAGGCAACCTTGATTAATGTTGAAAATACATCTATTCTAACTGGTGTGAATATCAATACATCCGTTAATGGCGAGTTGCGATTCGATTTTAATACCAATATTGGAACAAGCGTTGTTCAAGACACCTTGGCTAAGTTGACTTTCGTCCAAAAAGGCTGTCAAACAACCCTAACTTGGGACACAACAAACGCCGCTTCTCAATTTACCTATTTAGGTATTTTTGATTTGCCAGTCACTTATCAAGATGGCGAAATTGCTTTCTTAGATAATTCTGCACCCAATTTATTGACACCAATCAATCAACAACAACAAGTATTTTTTCAACCCGATTTGACTTGGAACACAGAAGAATGCGTTGAAAATTATCAATTACAATTGGCATTAGATGCCAGTTTTACGAACATTATTTTGGATACATTATTGGGAAATGACACGCTTTTTCAAGCTCAAAACCTAGCAGACACGACAACTTATTACTGGCGAGTCGCTCGAATTGACCTCGAAAATAGCATTTATTGGTCTCCAACTTGGGACTTCCGAACGGAGTCAACGCTAGTCGTGAGTACCAAAGCGCATTCGGTGGCAACTTATAATGACACCTTACCAATTGCGATTACAATCGACAGTTTGCAAGATGCAGCAGCCTTTGAATTGTATTTGGATTATGATGCAAATGTGTTAAGTTATATTGACTATTCGGACACGACTACTTTGATTAGTGGCGTAACGGTAACGAATACAGGTAACCAAATCAAGATTGCTTGGTCTTCTTTGGACTCTACGGTCAATAGTGCCGCAGTGATTGTCAGTGATACGATTTTGCAACTACGATTTGAAAAAATTGGCGGTTGTTATTCTGATCTGACTTGGAATGCAGCAACGCAATTTACACATATTATACCGACGATTAATCTTTTTTCCGATAATGAAAATGGACGCGCTAGCTTCTTGGTTTTAGACGCGCCAACTGCATTAACACCGAATAATACGACAACGCTACTTTATCCGCAAATCAATTGGTCAGCAGCAGTTTGTGCTGAAAATTACCAATTACAAATTGCAACAGATAATCAGTTTTCGAATATAGAACTGGATACAATTTTGAATGATACAACTCTTATTCCTTTGACTTTGGCAGCCAATACAACGTATTTTTGGCGTGCCTTAAAACAGGATACAGAAGGAGACATTTTTGCTTCGGATACTTTAACTTTCACGACAGGAGATGCTTACGAAAGTGCGTTAAGTATCGAGTCAATTATTTCTACGCAAAGTAATCTTTCTGTTCCTGTTCTTTTGGATAGTTTGTATTGGATGACTGATTTTCAGTTGATTATAGAATATAATGCGAGCGAAGTGACTTATACGGGATTTTCAAATCCTTTATTTAATAGCATGACCATTACCGAGAATAACGGCTTAATAGCGATTAATTACGCGGATTTACTTCCTACGGATGTAGTTAATGACACGTTGATTGTTTTGAATTTTGATAATAAAAATGCTTGTATTAGCGACCTAGAATGGAATGCAAATAATAGTATTGGTTATTATATAAATGGCATTTCTACACAGATTAATTATCAAAATGGAGAACTGAATTTCTTGAATACTGACGATGTAGCCTTGCGTTTGCCACCAGACAATAGTGTTACACTATCCGAAACACCAACCCTTAATTGGAATAGCGAAGTGTGTTCTGATGATTATCAAATCGAAATCGCGGAAGATACTTTCTTTACTAATATCATCTTGACTCAAACGGGAATCACAGATACATTCTATGTTGTAACTACAAATTTGATCGCAGGAACAGATTACTTCTGGCGCGTCGGAAGAATGGATAATCAGGGAACTTTTTACTTATCGGATGCTTGGAAATTCAGAGTAATCGGAGTAAGTACAACCGACGTTTTTGATAATGAAATTGCCGTTAAAGCTTATCCAAATCCATTCCGAGAACAACTTATCATTGAAGCAGATATTACTTCAAAAGATGAATTTGTCAACGTTCAGATTTTTGATATAAATGGTCGATTAGCACAGCAAGAGCAGTATGATGGAACAGGAAATATGAGATTAAATATCAATACCAGCGACTTATCAAGTGGTATTTATATTTTAAAAATACAAACCAAAAACCGCTTTCAAACAGTGAAATTGGTTAAATGATAAAAGTCGGGCGCATCCTAAAAATCAAACCTTATAGGTTTTTTAAACCTATAAGGTTTAAGCTTCGAACTCCCAATATCTCAAAAAACATAAGATTAATGACAGTGATTTCGCCTGCTTTCTCTTTTTAAGAGGAGGACAGGCGTTTTTTTATTCAAAAAAACTATCTCTCAAATCAAAAACAAACACAATTTTAGTACCACAAGCTAATCCATTTTCATCTTCCAAATCAACAATATTCATCGCAATTTCAATTGGATTTTTATTCTGATTAAATAATTTAATCCGCTCAATAACCGTATTTACACCAGATGAACGGTATTCTTCAATCGCCCAACTTTTGCGATAAGCTTTCGCAGCAACTCTCCCAACTCCGTCATCCTCAATAATACACAATATCTTAGAAGGTGTTTTTTGTTTAAAAGTAACTTTTAATAAGCCTTTTCCTTCTTTATGCAAAAGTCCGTGTTTGAAGGCATTTTCAATAATCGGCTGAATCAATAAAGGCGGAATTGCAACTTCTTTTTCTAATTTTTCATCAATAGTATATTCAATATCAATTTTTTTATCAAAACGGAGCTTCTCTAACTCCAGATAAAGATTTAAAAAGTCAATCTCCTGATGTAATGAAATGGTTGTTTCTTTTGAGTATTCAAAAATAAGTCGAATGAGTTTGGCAAATTTATTCAAATGTAGCATTGCCAATTCTTTGGAGTTTGTGGTGAAAAAGAATTGAATAGCATTCAACGCATTAAATATAAAATGCGGATTCATCTGAGCTTGCAATGCTTTGATTTTGGACTCTGACAACTCTCTTTGGAAATTCATTTTTTCCTCTTTTCGCCTTCTGTAGTTCCTCGTAATGAGAGAACTAATCGAAGCGACAGCTCCCATTGATATTATCAAACTAATAATAATAAACCACCATTTTTGCCAAAAAGGTTTTAATATAACTAATTTAACATCTTTATTAACAAGGCTTTTCATCCCTTTATCATTCGTTACATAGACTTCAAACTGATACGATCCTGAAGGCAAACTTGTATAAGGAATATTTGTAGAGTTTGTTGTTCTCCAATTAGAATTTAGCCCCAAGAGTCGATAATGATAAGTTAGGTTTTCATTACTAAATGACGGTGATACAAAGCTGATTACGCAGCTATTGTCTTGATAGTCAGAAGTGTAGCTGTTCAAAAGAATGGTGTCATTTCCGTTTATTTCAATTCCCATAATAGAAACAGGAAACAATGGCTTAGACTCTAATGCATCTTCTTGTTGAAGATAAACCACTCCTCTCGGCGTGCCGACCCACGCCTGAGTATCATTAAGACTCAATGATGTGATACGATTAGAAGGCAAACCAGTAGATAAATCAATGATGCTAACTATTCCTTTTTGAGTATTAATAATGTTAACTCCCTGATGTGTTCCGACCCAGATTTGGTTATGTTTATCAAATTGAAGGTAATTGCAATTATCGTTAGATAAGCCATTTTCTGTATTAAAAGACTGAACTAATTTATCATCTCTTAGTCCATGTAAACCTTGGTTAGTCGCCAACCATAATATATTATTGATGCT
>CAKZLT010000444.1 GCA_937127195.1 uncultured Saprospiraceae bacterium | reverse complement strand
GTCTTCTCATCTGGCACATAATACCACGCCAAACCTGCCGATACATCCATATAAGTAAAGTTTGGTCGGTCGATGTTTTCACCACTATTGATATTCGGGTCAAGCTGTGTGCCGTCATATTGACTATCAAAAAGTAACTTATTCACATCAAAAGCATTTTGAACTGCTCCTACTTGTACGCTTGCTGTCAAGTATTGATTACCATCACCGTTCAATGCTTTACTGTATGAAAGCGATAATTGAACTTGTGTATTTCGTAGATTTAAATCACCCGCACGGTCGTTCATCACCAATAAACCAACGCCCATGTAATCATCATAAAACGTTCCTTTCAAAATAGAAAAATCCGTTGATGCAGACATCGTTTCGTAAGGTGTCGTCACTGTTCCCCATTGACTTCTATAATTGGCCGTTGCTCGAACGTCCTCTCCTATCAAACCTGTCAAAGCAGGATTGAGCGTCATTGGAGAATTATAAAACTGAGAAAAATGAACATCTTGAGCCGTTAAATTTCCAATCAATACGAGCATCACTACAAGAGTTAGTGTAGATTTTAATTCGCGCATAGACTTTGTTTTTGCGTTTTATGTGTCTTTTTTTTAAAAAAAAATCACTAAAACATTCTTTTTAATATTTGTTGTACAATCCGAGGTAACGGGTTTTGTTGTAATTTATTAAAGAAAACTAATTGATAAAACCATTAAAACTTTACCAATTAGTTTTTCTTTTTTAGTTACTATTCAGCATTTCTGAAAAAGAATCGGTGATTAAAAAGGCTACTAATAAAAGTAGTCTCTGTTCTCTAAGCGCGTAGCGCGGTCTTTTAGTCTCTGTTCTAAATAGTTACCTTTTTTATAAAAATCTAATTATTCAATAACATGACATTTCCTTGCTTTCGCGTGACATTGCCTGTTATAGGACAAATTGCTTCTACAAAATAAACGAAAACGCCTGTATTTAATTCTCTTCCATTAAATGTTCCATCCCATCCAACATTTTTCATACCTGATTCAAAGACTAATTTACCACTTCTTGAGAATACTTTGAAAGTAACAATATCCGTCAATCCGCTTCCTCTCACGTAAAGAATATCATTCAATCCATCTCCATTTGGTGTAAATGAATTGGGTAAAACGATAAAGTTATCATCACAATCTTCAGTCAATTGAATTCTGATAGAATCTTGCGCTGTGCACCCCTCTAAACTCGTCACCTGAACATAAACCGTCATGTCTTCTGTTGGTTGAACAAGTTGTACCGCTGGACAATTAACACAATCCAATGCTTGATTACCAATAGTTGTTGACCATGAGTAATCAAAAACTGGGCTAAACTCTACAGTTAGTGCCACATCGGTCGTCAAGCCAGCAAATACTTCCTGAATAGGAAAACCTGATGTAGTTGGTAATGGAAATACAGTAACCTTCAAATCTTTGGTGGTTGAATTACAACCATTCAAGTTAGCCGTTACAGTATAAGTTGTCGTTTCTGTTGGTGAAGCAATTGGATTTTGTACTGTGTCAGAACTCAATCCTGTTGCTGGTGTCCATAAGAAATCATCTGCCAAAGCATTCACTGGTAAGACAACGCTTTCGCCCTCACAGATTTCAATATCTTCTACTTCCAAAAACGCTTCTTCTATAATAATAACAGAAACTGTATCTGTAATAATACAAGTACCATTATCTATATTTACAATATAGTCAGTCGTTGCTGTTGGTGTTGCTATTGGATTCAAAACGCTCGGGTCACTCAACGTACTAGCAGGCGACCAAATTACAGTTCCTGAACCTGTTGCATTCAATTCGATTGATTGACCTAAACACAATCCAACATCATCTCCCGCACTAAAATCAGAAGGGTCTATCACTGTAATTGTAATTTCGTCGGTAACGAAACAACCATTTGCTTCTGCGGTCACACTATACGTTGACGTTCTTGAAGGAGATGCCATCGGATTTGGACACAATACGCAACTTAATCCTTGAAATGGACTCCAAATATGATTTGTCCCTAATATTGTTGGAATCTGAATGCTATCGCCTTCACAAATCGTTTGGTCAGTAATACCTATTACGTCAGAGTTTGGTGTAATAACCGTTACTGTTACCGAATCTGTTGTGCTACATCCGCCTGCTCCAGTCAAGGTTACATAGTAAGTTGTCGTTGTTGTTGGCGAAGCAAATGGATTATTACAATTATCATAACAACTCAATCCTGGGCTATTCATATCCCAATCATAATCCAAAATACTCGTTCCTCCACTAGCAAACAATTGGATAACGTCTCCAGTACAGATTGTAGTATCGTTACTTAGTATCAAAGTAGGATTTGGGAATAAAGAAACCTCAACTCTAACTGTATCTGTGTCAATACAACCGTTAGCAGCCGTTGCTGTCACGGTATAAGTTGTCGTAACTGATGGACTTGCCACTACAGTTGGACAAGTTTCACAATCCAAAGTTCCTCCATTTGACCACAAATAAGAAGTTCCTCCACTTGCTATCAAAGTAGTACTATCTCCTTGACAAATAAATGTATCAAAATTAGCCGTAGCTGTTGGTGATTGATTAATAATCACTTGCCCCGTAGTGGTATCTTTACAACCAAAATCAGACGAAACAACTAAGGTAACGGTATAATTATT
>CAKZLT010000443.1 GCA_937127195.1 uncultured Saprospiraceae bacterium | reverse complement strand
GTTCCTTGTGCCATCAAAACGCTTCCTTTCTTGGTAATCGTTAATTTTAGTGGAAAAGTTGGTGTACTATAAACACCTAAATATTGGTCTAAATCCTCACTTTTGACCTCAAAAGCAGGTTCAAAAACAGGCAATTCATACGCTTCTCCAAAATAAATACTCAACGCTCCAATCATAATATCATTGACAGGCATCACAACACCATTAGAAATATAAGCAATAGCAACTTTTTCTTTTGGAAAATAACTCGCCATTGATTGAAAACCATCAATTCCGCCTGTGTGACCAAAAGCTTTTTTCTCACCAAAAGGGAATTGAAATAAACCAGCTCCATAACCATCAACTATTTTTTTCATTTCTGAAAGTTGCTTTTCTTGAATGATTTTATTGGTAAATAAAGCCGTAAAAAAGGTATTTAAGTCAGTTGGAGTTGATGCAATTGCACCAGCACCCAAAGGAATACTCATATCCGTTTCAGGCATTTTGTCCCAGTTTTCTAACCGAGTGTAAGAAAGTGCTTCGTTACCTTTATAGTTAATTTTTCCACCTTGATAGGTTTTAATTAGACGTTTTGGAGTAGTGATTTTTGACTTTAAAAGTGCTTTGAATGATTTCCCTTCGATTTTTTCGAGAATCATAGACAATAGAACATAGTTAGAATTAGAATAACTCGCCTTTGAATTTGGCTCAAAAACAGATTCATAAGATTCGACTTTCTTCAAAAGTTCTTCTCTAGAAAAAGGTTCAAGCATCCATTTTTCGTAATCTTCGGCACTCGTGAAGTTAAAAATCCCACTTCGATGACGCAATAAATTATCTATTGTGATTTTCTCTGCATTCGGAACATTTGGATAAAACTTCGATAATTTATCTTCTAACTTCAATTGACCACGTTCGACCAATTGCATTATCATAGTCGCCGTAAATGTTTTGGAAATAGAACCAATGCGATAAACGGTTTCGTTATCGGCTTTCAATCCGTGTTCTACATCCGCAAAGCCGATGCTTTTGGTGTAAACTTCTTTCCCTTCTTTAAAAATGGAAATACTCCCCATTCCCTTATTATTCTTTTCTATTAAAGAAAAAAACTGGTCTAGTTTATCCTTATCGAATGTTTTTTGTGCAAAAGACATATTAAAAATCATTAAAAAGGCGGTTGTCAAAGTTAAAAGCTGTTTCATATTGATTTCATATTTTAAAAAAATCTTTTAATTCATTATTATTGATAGCTTAATGTTCTTTTTTTTTATTAAAAAAAACTAAAATAAAAGATAGAAAGCTGATTCTATTCTACAAATGGATTTTTAAAAACTATTTCTATTACTCTGAACGGTTTATCTATTTTTTTATAAAAAAAATAAGAAAAGGTTTATCTTGCCACAACGAAAAATTTAAAATAGATATTATCTTGAATAGTAGCTTTATTAGGTTCTAAAATTATCAAAACATGATATCATTAATCGTTATAGCGGGCGTATTAATCACTTCATTAGCATTGTTCGGAATGATTGCGAAGGGAGGCTATACTTATTTAACCAATTATAGACCGAGTGTCAAAAAAATTGCCGCTGATGTTAAAAAAATGCAAGGATTAATGGCTTCCACAGCGTCAAAACTCGTTCCGTGGACAGTAGAAGAAATGTCTTTACTCTCGCTTGATGAAGTAGATAGAGTCAAAAAGAAGCGAATAACGACCGTCGTACAAGGTACTTTGACTTCAATTTATCAAGAACCGATGGTGACTTATGCTTATAAAAGATATGCTTCTAAGAAGGAAAATGCGTTGATTTTTGCTAGAAGTTCCAATCGTTCATTTGAATATAGAATCAAAGATGGAGCAATTCAAATCAAAGTGAATAATAAGCACATTGGAGAATTGCGTACGAATGGTGTTTTGTATCAAAATAAAAGAATGCTCGCACGTATTAATCAATCTATAGAAGGATACAATCCAATTCTTTTGCTTAATCGACAAGGCGAAATGAAGGAATTAGGACACGTTGCAGATAAAAAAAGTAAAGAAGTCATTAACCCTAGAGCATTGCAACTCGTTGATAACAAGATGAATAGTGATGAAGAAAGTGTTTTCTTATCATTAGCATTGTTGGATATTATATACAAGTCAGTGAAGAAGTAGGTGTTTTTTTACTATAAATAGTTGTAAAATTTCTATTGAAAAAAGAAACGCTTTTAATGAATACTTTGTATTATTGCCAACTTATATTTTTTATAAAAACATTAGAAGTCCTAAAGGAGGATATTTTATAAGTTATGGTGAAAACCATACAACTAAATTTTAATTCAAAAATGAGTATTTCAAATCGATACAACCCAGCCGATACCGAAAAGAAATGGTATCAACACTGGTTAGATAAGCGTTATTTCAATTCTACACCCGATAATCGTGAGGCGTTTAGCGTCGTCATTCCGCCGCCAAATGTTACAGGAGTGCTACACATGGGACACATGTTGAATAACACTATCCAAGATGTATTGTGTAGAAAAGCTCGTTTGGAAGGCAAAAATGTATGTTGGGTGCCTGGTACTGACCATGCTTCGA
>CAKZLT010000442.1 GCA_937127195.1 uncultured Saprospiraceae bacterium | reverse complement strand
CTTAATTTTTTAAGCACTTTTAAATAAAAAAATAAAGTTGTATAATGGTGCAACTTATTTATTTTTCTTCACTTATAAAAAAAGTAGTTTGCGTAACTTTCATAAAGTTATTCAAGCTACTTTTCTTTTTTCCTTCTTTTTTACAAAAATTCTACTAACTAGAATGGCAAAACAACTCTTAGAAATCACCGTTCAAAAAGCGGCTCAAGAATACTTAGAAGGCTATTATAAATGGCGCGCACGCCGAAATAAGCTTTGGAGCAAAATAGAAGTGCGCACCAAAAAAGAATATGGTGGCAAGCGCGCGGATGGACTTTTAGCTTATCGCAAAAGGCTCTTAGGCAGTTGGTATGTGGTGTCAATGGAAGCCAAATCTTATAAAACTTTGGATGCCATAACGCCACGCCGAGATAATTGGACTTGGTTCAAGAATAGTGCTTATTACGGCTCTTTAATTACATTTGGCTCTGGTGCATTCTTTTTTTATCAACAAATGGAAACCACTCAATCGGCATTAATCTATATTTTGGGATTGTGGGTTGGGGTGATTCTTATCACAGCCATTTTGACACGAAATGCTTTTTTTAATAAAACGATGCCCGTTTATAGCCAAATTCTTCAATATCCTGCCAACGAACAATGGGTTTCTATTTCGGAAGATAGCTATGAAATGATTCCTAAAAAACTACGGAAATCTTTTGTGAAAGTATTGAAAGCACGAGGTATTGGTTTAGTAATTGTCAATCGTAAAAAATTCGTGAGCCGAATACATAAACCCCAAAAAAGACGCAAGTTGCTAGGAAATTTTTTAAAATATTATAGTTTAGAAAAGGAGATAAAAGGGTATTTGAAATAATGGAAAAGGAGAATATAATTATAGAAACAAGTGCGCTAGTCAAAAAAGATTTTCAGTTATCTGACGCAATTGATGGACTCACTGAGGCTGAGTTACTTGCTGCATTGTCCGAACATATTGCTTATATGTTGGAATATCAGCTCGAATATCTTTTGAGTACCTTGTACAGAATGGATGTGATTGAAGCCAAAATTCAAGCTGCTTTGCGCCCTGATTCGCCTGAATCTGCCAACCTCAGTATTGCGAGGTTGATTATTGAACGGCAAAAACAACGCGTTTTCACCAAACAAAAATATAAACAAAATCAGAGTGGTGATTGGTTTGATTTTTAAATTTTTTCCCACGGAATTTCACAGAGGTTGTTTTTTTGATTTAAAAATTACTGATTGTAACGTTTTACAGTGACGCACCTAAAGGCGCTTTATTTGACATTTATAACCAATTTCTATAAACAGTGTCGCAGCTCTGCTGCTATATAATAGGTTTCATTAGCAGCAGAGCTGCGACACTGTTTATAGAAATTGATATTTTTGATTCTTTATGATTTTATGTGATTTATCTAAAATTTCGCTTTTTCAAATGGTTTCTAGTTTCTAGAAATAATCAGATTAAGTAGGGTTTACCTTGAAAAAAGGAAATTAAGCTAAAAAATGTCAGAGAACCAAAAAGGTTTGACTTCATCAGAAGCCAAACCTTTTTTCTTATTATCCAATAACGCAATCAAGCATTATTTTATCAGTGTAGTATTTCCTTTGTACAATAGACGTTCGCCATCGGCAAACTCTATAACAGCCGTCCAACCATAAACGCCAGAGTTCATTTTTGTTCCGTTGAATAAACCATCCCAACCTGACTCAGGTACGTTTAATTCAGTATCATTTGTAGCAAATACATTTTCTCCCCAACGGTCATAGACTTTGAATTCTACAACTCTCATTGATTGCTCACCACCTTGTACGAATAAGTAATCATTCACACCATCGCGGTTCGGCGAAAATCCTGTTGCTACATATACTTCTCTCACTTTGTTAAGTCGTACTGCAATATCATCGTAACCAACACAACCGTTAGCATCTGTTACTTGTACTTGATAGAACATATCATTAGCTGGTGTAGCTAATGGAACTGGACAATTGTCACAACTCAAACTAGCTAAACTATCATTCGGTGTCCAGCTATAATAGAATGGAATCTGACCATTCTGAACTGAAACCACAATAGGTGCTGCTTCTCCAAATTCTACGTAAATATCTTCACCTGCATCAACGATAAGTTCTGCTGGCTCTTCAATAATTACAGTATCAGTAAAGATACATCCTACATCATCACGAACTCGGACAATGTATTCTCCTTCTGTCAATCCTACTAATGTACTAGAATTAGTATAACTACTTCCATCTAAGCTATACTGATAAGGTACTGCTCCGCCAGTTGCGCTTACTGCTATTGTACCATCTCTATCACCAAAACAACTTACATCTTCAGGATTTGTTGTTGCTTCCAATTCGGTTGCTGGCTCATTGATCGTAATAGTTTCTACTATTTGACATCCGTTAGCATCTGTCATGGTTACAGTGTAATTTCCTGCTGCTAAGTTTTCTAACTCATTACCAGTTTGATTTCCTGCATTTGCATCCCATTGGAAACTATACCATGGCGTACCACCTGCTGCCAAAATTTGAACAGAACCTGTTGAAGCTCCTTTACAAATTACATCTTCTGTAATAGAAGTAATAGCCAATGGCGAAGGCTGTGTGATTGTTACAGAAATTTGTTCTGTACAATTATTCACATCGGTTACCGTCACTGTATAAGTACCGATTGCTAAATTAGTTGCCGTAGAAGTCGTTTGACTATTTGCACTTGCATCCCACTGATAAGTATATCCTGGTGTACCACCTCCAGCATTCACTGTAGCTGTACCATCAGAAAATCCATTACAAGAGATATTCGTTTGCGTTGTATTTAATTGAATTTGTGTTGGTTGACTAATAGTTACAGAACTTGTTGCTGTACAACCATTTTCGTCAGTTACCGTCACAGTATATGTTTGACCACCATTCAAGCCTACCGCTGTAGAACCTGTCTGAACAGGGCTTGAATTCCAGATATAAGTATAACTACCATTTGCATCTGGAACACCTCCGCTCGCTGCTACTGTTGCTCTACCATCACTTCCTCCAAAACAGCTCGTAGAAGTTTGACCAACAATCACTGTAATCGCTGATGGTTCTGAAACAACTACTTGGTCAGTAACGAAACAGCCATTTTGGTCAGTAATCGTTACTATGTATGTTCCAGCTTGTAATCCTGTTGCTGTAGCACCAGTCTGTGTATTACTCCATAAGTAAGTGTAGTTACCAGCACCGCCAATAGCCGATACTGTCGCTGTACCATCACTTCCTCCATTACAATTAACCGCAGTAGAACTCATCGTTGTTGTGACACCATCTGCTGGTTGATCAATAAAGATACTTCCTGTTGCTGTACAACCATTACCATCTGTTACAGTTACTGTATAAGTAGCTGTCGTTAATCCAGTAGCACCTTGAGTTGTCTGAGCAGGAGTTGTACTCCAAGCGTAAGTATAGTTTCCTACGCCACCTAAAGCAATTGCACTTGCTGTACCATTACTTCCTCCAAAACAACTTACGTCTGTACCAGTCAAAGTAACTGTTAACGTATCTGGCTCTAAAACCTCAACACTATCTATTTTTAAACATCCATTAGCATCTGTCACCGTTACAATGTGCCATCCTGCCATTAAACCAGTTGCAGTACTTGCATCATTTGCAAATGAAGACCATGCATAGCTATAAGTTCCTGTACCACCAGTTACTCCAACTGCTGCTGTACCATCATTTCCACTATTACAAGTGATAGGAGTAGTTGACATCGTTAATGTCATTCCATTAGGTTCTGTAACTGAAACTGTATTGGTTGTAGTACAACCGTTTGCATCTGTTACTGTAACGGTGTATGAACCTGCAATTAGGTTAGCCGCAATAGAATCGGTCTGAGTAGGAGATGTACTCCAAGCATAAGTATAATTGCCCATTCCTCCTGCTGGAGTTACTGTTGCAGTACCATCATTGTATCCATTACAACTTGCTGGAGTCATTACAATAGCACTTGTTACAGGCGTTGGCTCTGTTACTGTTACTACATCTGTATAATCACATCCGTTGACATCTGTTACTACTATTGTATAGTTACCAGCTTGTAAACCTGTTGCCGTAGCAGTAGTTTGAATTGGTGTTGTATTCCAAGCATAAGTGTAATTACCAGAACCACCTACGGCTGTTACTGTCGCTGTACCACTTCCATCTCCATTACAAACTAATGGTGTAAATGAAGTTGTCGTTGTTACACCTGTCGCTGGTTGATTAACAAAAATACTATCTACAGCCGAACATCCTACTGCATCTGTTACCGTTACTGTATGCCATCCTGCTGATACGTTAGTAGCAGTAGGTGTACCTTGATTAGAAGGTGACCATAAGTAAACAAAAGGCATTGTACCTCCCGTAGCAATTACATTTGTAGAACCATCACTTCCATTAAAACAACTTACATCTGTACTATCTAATGTAATTGTTAAAGATACTGGCTCTAAAACTATTGTAGAAGCGGTATCAAAACAGCCATTCGCATCAGTTACTGTTAATATATAAGTACCTCCTGAAATATTTGTTAAGTTTGCCGTAGTTGCTGGTGAATTATTCCAAGCATAAGTATAACCGCCTGCTCCTCCTGATACAGTAGAACTTACTGCACCATCTGCATTACCAAAACAAGTTACTGTTGTTGGTGTCAATGCAATTGAAATTGGAGTTGGTCCCATGACTTGAACACTATCAGCCCACTGACAACCATTTGCATCCGTTACCGTTACAGCTTGAAATCCTACTCCTAATGAATCTGCCGTAGCTGAATTATCATTAGAATTTGCCCAATTGTATGAGTAAATTGGTGTTCCTCCTGTTACTGTAATGGTAGCTGTACCATCAGTAGAATTATCACAAAATACTGCTGTACTTGTCATACTACTACTAATAGCCGTAGGAGAAGTTACCGTTGCTGTGATTGTATTAGAACAACCATCACTATCTGTTACAGTCACGGTATAAGTACCCGCTGCTACATTGCTAGCTGTAGCTGTTAATTGATTAGCTGCTGCTGCATCCCATAAATAAGTATATGAGCCTGAACCTCCTGATGCTACTACTATTGCTGAACCATCTGCACTTGTATTACAAAGAGCTGGTATAGAGTCAACTGTTAAAACAATTGCTGTGTTTTCGTTGATTGTATCTGAAATTGTATTAGTACATCCTTTGAAGTCCGTTACTGTTGCAGTATAAATACCACCATTCAAACTACCTGCCGTAGCGGTAGTTGACGCTGAACCAGTCCAAGCATAAGAATAAGTACCATTTGCACCCGTTGCCGCTACAGTGATTGAACCATCACCTGCACCATTACAACTTACATCAAATGATGTTGAAGTTAATGTAATAGAGTCTGGTTCTTCGACTAATATGGATGCTGTATTTGAACAGTTATTAGCATCTGTTACTGTTACCGTATAAGTTCCCGTAGTTAAATTATTGATGGTTGGAATGTTTCCAACTACACCACTCCATGCGTAAACATATCCGCCAGAACCTCCTGATGCTACTACTGTAGCAACTCCATCAGTTCCTTCAAAACAGCTTACTGAGTCCATTGACATTACTAATGTAATCGGCGTTGGCTCAGTTATTACAAAGTTAACTGTATCCAAACAAGCAAATGAATCAATAACCGTTACTGTGTAACTACCCGAAGTCAAACTATTAAATGCTCCCGTAGGAAACTTAGTAGCTCCTCCATCAATAGAAAACTCATAAGGTGTTGTTCCTCCTGTAGCTACTACTGTAACCGCTCCATCATTTCCGCCGTTACATGACACATTAGTCAATGTTCCTAATGTACCATCAAGGGTACATGGTGCGGTTGTACAATTTTGTGTTCCTATTAATATAGTAGAGTTCGGACAGTTCGTTATTCCTCTAACTTGAACGTTTACAGTCTGAGTTACAGCCAAACCAGTTACAGTATGACATAAGTTACCTGGACCATTTGGAGTAATCCAACCTGCATTATCAACATTAATTTCATAACCTGTCGAACCTGACACGTCACTCCAACAGAATGTCAATGCATTAGGTGTAATTCCTGCACAATTGATAATTGGTGCTTGTAAAGTATCTTCTACTGTAATGGTTACTGTCGCTGTATCAGCACAACCATTCTGATTGCTACCAATAACAGTATAAGTTGTAGTAGAAGCTGGCGTTGCTAATGGATCTGGACAAGTCGAACAACTCAAACTCGCTGATGGAGTCCAAGCATAATTCACTTGATTTGGACTAGCAAAATGAATTGACCATTCATCTAAAGTACCTGTAAAGAATCCACTATCATCGACAACTTTCAACTGCCAAGTACCATTCGTTTGTGCACCAACAAAATTGGCAAAGTTCCCTTCTGGTCTAAATGTACCTGTAAAAGGAGAATTTCCCGTAGTAATTAATGTTGGTGATGTTGGTGTAAAACAAGTATTGGTATAATTACTACCACCTCCATTATCTGTTGACAATTCTATTTGAATACCATTTGGTGCAATCAAATAAATATCTACATCTGAAGATAATAGGTGACTTATACTCAAACAAACAGAATCGATTGTAAATCCATTCATTGCTGCTGGTGATACGCCAGAAGTAATAATATCAGAAGTAATTCCCGTAGGGTCATTATCTGGAATAGCTTGGCTTGTTGTATTTGAAAAAGATAAACCGCCACCTACACTAGTAGAAACCGTTGCATCTAATTGAACACCTCCTTGACAAATAGTTGTATCCGTTAAGGCTGGTAAAGTAATACCATCAGTTACCTCTATAATTACAGAATCTGTATAAGTACAACCATTATTATATACAACAAAAGCGGTATAAGTTGTCGTTGTATCTGGTCCTGCATCAGTCGTCTGAGCATTCGCATTTTCTAACCCTGTTGTTGGAGTCCAAGAAAATGTTCCTGTTTGACCTGTTGTTGTTGTAAATGTTGCATTTAGATTTACAGTATCTCCTGGGCTACATGTTACCTGTGAAGGACCTGCATCCATAATTGGCTTTTCTAAAACCGTAATCAAATAAGAGAAAATACCAACACCACGTATTGGGCAACCTTGGTCTTCCAAATTGACTGTAAATACATTATTTCCTGCATCTGCATTACTTGGCACCCAAAAGAAAGTTCCTGTGGGTAAAGCTGTACCATTATTAGTAAAACTAGCTCCACCTATCGCTTGATTCCATGACATCTCTATACTATCTACCCCAATTTGAAGTATTGGAACATCTTGATAGTTCGCATCATAAGAATCGACCGTAAACTGTACCGTATCTCCAGCACAGACCGTCATATTATAAGCACCTGTTGTTCCTGTGGCAGAAGCTGTTCCATTTATACCTGATGCGACAGGAAGGTTATTATTACAATTGATAATCTCAAACTGCATATCCCGAACGACTTCACCTATCTTCACACCATTCCTATATTCTTCTACGAGAATACAAATAATGGCGGTTTGGGTAATCGTTGGTGTAAATTGTAATGCTCCTGTTTGTGAATCAATTGTAACTCCACCAGCCGTAGTCAGTGGACTTGTTCCAGAGTTTGGAGGATTGTAGTTTACGGAATTACCTGCACCTTGACGGCAATCTACTAAACTAAATACCATTACATCATTGTCAGGATCAGAAGCACCGTGACTATAATTCACAGGCTGGTTTACACAGAAAAATGCCACTGGACTATTCAAAAAGTCAGGTGAATTATTACAAGGTGTTAATCCAGCATTTAAATCCGTACTGATGTAGGTAGCACCCGCAACAGCAGTAGTAATTGCACCATTTCTACAACAAGAAGACCATGATACTGTAATATCAGTTGCTGTTGCCCAGCATCCTGTTAGAGTAATTGGACCTTTATATACATATTCGTGTACTCCATATTGAGCACCATTAGTATTACATCTATCTGGCTCTGTTGGACAAAGTGGTGTAATAATAATTGGATAACCTGTCAAAAGATTAAGGTTAAATGTCTGTGTTCCACAAGAGGGAGAAGTCAGTGTCACCGACTCTTGATTTCCTAATGAAATACCGTTACAATCTCGAAAAAGACGTAATTGTAACATATAGGTATTTCCTCCGAGACACGTAAATGTTAAGTCACCTCCCATAATATGGGATGCTTTAACGTCCGTGGACTGGAATACAAAAAGCAAGGCAATTGCTAATGTAAAAATTAAATTATGTTTCATTCTTTTCATAGAATATTTTTTTTCACAAGCCTCTAATAATCCACTTTATAAAAAATGGATTTTAATTTGATTTAAAGTGATGTCAAAAAATTATTAATGCTAGTTTTTATTTAAAAAGTTATTGTAAAATTATTCATAAACTTCGCTTTGACAACTCTTGTTTTTGAATAATTCATATTTAAACAAATAAAAAATCATATTTGTCTGTTTTAATACCACGAATTCTCAACGGTAAAAGCCTGATCAGTATTGCTTTAATCGGTATTGTGCATGCGAAATACCCAAAAAGGCAATCTTCTTCCAGAAAATTACTTGTTCAGTTGTTGGTAATAATAATTTTATTTTTAAAATAAAAATTAGATAAGGGAGATTTTTACAGAATTATGTAATGAAATGACATCTAATAATATCATTATCATAATTTTATAAAAATTTTATCTTGAAGCGAGCGAAAATTTTGAAGATGTGTGTACTTTTGCAAGTAACATTTACAAATGTATGAAATATTTTTTATAAAAACACGTTGCAAATATGAAATACTACCTTTTTATCGCTCTTATAATAGGAATGACAACTATTGGCTGCAATAATGAAAAAAATGGCAATCAAGACGACCAAAATTTAACTAAATCAAGTACAACAACTCAAAACTCACCTTTTCCAAACAAGCTTTCTAATGGTATTCCTATCTATCATGCCTCTGTTGGAATAACAGATACCATCGGCGGGCCTCGTATCAAATTTATTCGAGATACTTTAATATTTGCTCTTCAAAGTAAATATCTTTACGTTGATACAGATAACGAATTACATTTAACAGATGCTCCAGAAAGTTTATCTCTTAAGCAAATTAATACCAATGCTCCCTATCTGATGCAAATGCACTTGTACGATGGCGCAGCTCCAACAGGTAATAACTTTCAGGTCATTAATGTTGGCTTTACTTACTCGGAAGCAACCAATATTAGTCGTTCAGGGTTGGCAGATAGACCGAATTGGTATGATTGGGACAAACTTATTAAAACTAGTGACTTTCCTGTTTGTACTACTCCCGACGTGAGTTGCAAAGCCAAAACCTTATTAAAAAATATTTCGACTTTAGCTTTTAAATAATTTGAGTGACCATTTAAGGAGTAGGCGAAAAATAACAGAATAATTTTTGACTATCAAGATGATACATCCTTTTTTCATACTTGATTGCTTTTGTCCAAGTACTTATTTTTTTAAGAAAAGCATAAAAACCGCTAATAAAGGTTATTTTTTTTATAAAAAAGAATGACCTAAACGGCTTAGTTTTGTAAATAATTACTTTTGTTATTGAAGTGAATTTCATAGTACGTTTTTATAAAAAAAGAAATCATTGTATTCAAAACGAACACTAATCTTTATCAGTTTGCTCTTCGTCGGAGCCATTTGGATAACGACGCATACGGGGTGCGCCAAAATCGTCGCTCCAACAGGAGGAGTGCGCGATACAATTCCTCCAATGATTATTTTGGAAAAATCAACACCAAACTTATCCACTAACTTTGAGGCTAAAAAAATTGTACTCACCTTCGATGAATGGGTACAATTGAATAAGCCGACAACCGAAATAATCGTTTCTCCTCCATTACAAAAACCTCTCAATATCAAATTGAAAGGTAAGCAGGTTACGATTGATTTGGAAGAGGAGGAGCTTCGAAAAAATGCTACTTATGTGATTAGTTTCGGAAAATCTATTCAAGATTTTACCGAAAAAAATAGTATTAAGAATATGCGTTTTGTGTTCTCGACAGGTGATATTATTGACTCTTTGACCATCAGTGGAAAAGTCATGGACATTGTAACAGAAAAGCCTGCCGAAGATGTGTTAGTAATGTTATATGATAACCTTTCGGATACCGCAATTCGTACCGAGAAGCCATTTTATTTTACAAGAACGGACAAACAGGGGCGTTATAAAATACCATACATGAAGGCAGATACCTTCCAGATTTTCACCTTGATTGACGAAAATTTCAATTATTTGTATGATGGTGAAAATGAAAGTATTGGTTTTCTTTTTGAAAAAATAATTGTATCCGACACCTTTGACACACCAATTAATTTACAAATATTTAAGCCTCAATTATCCTTACGAAGGCAAGCAACTATCAATTCCAATTTTGGTCATTTGAGGTTCGCTTTCAATCAAGAAATCAAGGATAGTTTACTTTTAGAAGTCGCGCCTAATCTCGCTGGAGATTATTATGAAATAGCTAAAGATACCTTGCATTTTTGGTACACAGACACGACAAAACAACGTACTTTTATTCTTTCTGACACCAAAGAATATTTAGATACTTTACCAGTGACGCTACCAAATAGTAGCAATTTTTATAAAAAAAATAAAACAACTCGACTGGCGCGACCAATCCCAAAACAAGCGATAGGAGGTATTAGACATAATCCATTAACGATGATTAAAATGACGTTTCGTCATCCGATTATAAATATAGATACATCCAAAATCATCGTTACAGAAGATACCTCAAAACGACGAATTCAACCTATTTTTTCGATTCTTCCAGAGGCGAAAAAACAAATATCTCTACAATATAAATGGAAGGAAAAACGACCTTATCAAATTACTTTTTTGCCTGGAGCTATTACGGATATTTTTGAACTAAAGAATGATACTATTATTGTGAATTATAAAATGGATGAAAAGGCAAATTACGGAAATATTGACGTTATTGTAGAAGGTTTGAGTCAAGATACAAGCTATGTAATTGAGCTTCTCAATAGAAATAAAGAAGTAAAAGGTAGCTTCTTGGTAAATAAAAAAGTAAGTGCCAAACAGTCATTCAAATCTCTTCCTGCGGGGCAATATTCGCTTCGAGTCATTGAGGATTTGAACAAAAATGGACGTTGGGATACGGGAGAATATCCAACTCGACATCCTGAAAATATCTATTTGGGTACGCCTGAAGATTTGCGTGCAAATTGGGATTTGGAACTGAAATTTAAGCGAGAAAAGTAAGAATGCTGGTCACTGGTTTCTAGATTCTGCTACCGCTGTTTCGATTAACAGCGGTAGCAGAATCTAGACTAGAATTCTTTTTCTTTCAAGAAGCTTTTGGCTGCTTTCCTAATAGGTTTTAATTCGTGCTTTTTTAATATTGTAATTTTAGAAATTAAGGTTTTCTGCTGAGTAGAGGAGAGTAATGACCAACTCTTGTCAATGCCTTCAAACGCCGTTGGCGCAAAATTACTGATAACATCAGAATCGTAGCGTCCCCAGTCTTTTTGGAATATTTCGATATGTAAATTAATTAATGTAACGACTTGAGAAGTCGATTGGTTATACATTTTTTTGAATTCGGGCTGTGCTGTTGCGTTTGGAGGAAGCGTTTTTGTCAATTCGTCCATAAAGTTCCGCACGCACCTTGTAGAAGCCAACAAAAAATTATATCCAGCCAAAACTTCTCTTCCAAATCGTTCGGTTTTTCTATCTTTTTCTTGATATATCGCCAACAAAAAGTTACTATATTCAAATTGAGTATTGATATAATCAATCCGTTCATCAATTTGAATTGTAGCATCATTGATAGGTTTGAGTAGTTCGAAGCTAGTCATTTTTTTAAAAACATCTCCTGAATATGGACTATTCTTGCGCGGCAAACTCCATTTATCCGCAATATATATTTTTTCCATATACTTCAAAAACTGCCTTAATTCCGATTTTTTCCATTTTTTTTCGAGGCTCGGAACACCTAGATATGTATAGGTTTTGGCATCCCAAGAATTATCGGGATATGGCGTGACCATTGTTTGTCCATGTAGAAAAAAAGTACTAAGTAGCAGTAAAAAAGTAGTTAGTTTTTTCATTGTCGTTTTTTTGTTAGTAGCTTATTTTATTATTTACAAAAAAATGAGAACCTACTTTTTGTAAAAATAGATTCTCATTTTTCTTGTTATTTATAATCTTATGTGGTTGGTCTAAAATTTCATTTTTATCAAATCCTCTAGTAACGAGAAACTTCTTAATACATTTTTTTCATTCTATCCAATTCACGTTTATTATCTCTATCCTTGATAGTTGCGCGTTTGTCATAAGTCTTTTTACCTTGTGCTAAGGCAATTTCTAATTTGGCGAAACCACGTTCCGAAAAATACATTTTATAAGGTACAATTGTATAACCTTTCTCTTCCGTTTTTTTAATCCATTTTCGGAGTTCTCGACGTTTTAGGAGCAATTTAATATCTCTTCGCACCTCATGACTATTGACAGTTCCTTGCTCGTAAGGCGCGATATAGATATTTCTGACATATAATTCTCCTTTTATAAAAGTGCAAAAAGCGTCCTTCAAATTCACATTATTCAAGCGGATACTTTTGAGTTCTGTACCTTTTAGCATCATTCCAGCTTCTAGTACATCTTGAAAAGCATATTCAAATTTTGCTTTTCTATTAATTATATTGATATTTTTCTTAAAATCCATATTCTTCTTTTTAGTGGGTGCATAACAAGTTGTCGCATACTAGATTTGCGAAATCTTAAAGATTTGGCAAATGTTTTTTCTACTGTTCCGACAATTTGTTATGCACCCTTTTTAGTCAATTTTTTTTGAGTTATAGCATTTTAATATTTCAAAACTATCTCAGTTAATTTACATTAGAAACATTATAAAAATTCCTTTTGTTGGTTACTTTTTCCTTTTTATTATAAAAATACAAAAATAATATCAGCGTTCAATTGTTGCATTATCCAAACTAGCTAAATTTTGTTGTATCTTTAATTAGAGATGGAATATTAAACCACTCTTCATTTTTGAAGAACCAAACAGTCATTCATTCTAAATCATGTTAGAGAATTTTTTACAAAAAATCGAACCACAGCAATTTGTCGAAATGTCTGGTTTAGAAGACTTTCAATTAGGTAAACAACTATCTATTTATGAAGATAGAATACCTAATTTGAAGGGGATTCAACTAGCGATTATTGGTGTTGGAAAAGTAGCTGCAAATGCTGTAAGGAGTTACCTGTATCAATTAACTAATATAACTCCGACGCTCAAAATTGCTGACTTAGGCAACTTAGCAAAACCAACCAACGAAGTCTTAATTCCCGTTATTAAAGAATTGTTAGATAGTCAGATTTTTCCGATTATTATCGGTAATCAACATCATTTTACGTTGGCTCAATATCAAGCCTATCATTTACGGGAGCAGTTAGTCAACTTGGTTGTTATTGATAAAACCATTGATTTTACTTTTGATAAAGTCCATGCTAGACGCAATATTAATTTTTTTAATAAAATACTCCAACAAGACCAAAGCTACTTACTTCATTTAGGATTAATCGGTTATCAAAGTCATTTTATCAATCCGCGTATTTTACAATTTTTTGAAAATCAGCAATTTGATTATATGCGCCTAGGGCATATTCGCGCTCAACTAGAAGAAACTGAACCTATTATTCGGGATGCTGATTTGTTGAGTTTTGATATTTCGGTGATTCGTCAATCTGAAGTTCCTGCTACTCGAAATCCTTCTCCGAGTGGTTTATTTTCAGAAGAAGCCTGTAAAATGGCTCATTATGCTGGTTTGAGTAATAAACTCACTTCGATTGGTTTTTATGGTTTTAATACAAAAGATGATTTAAACGGTCAAACAGTTCATTTGGTAGCTCAAATGATTTGGTACTTTCTAGATGGTTTTGCGAATCGAAAAGAGGATTATCCTATCAACACAGATGGTTTAACTGAATATTTAGTCGATTTTAAAAATAGTAATTACCAAATTTCGTTCTGGAAATCCAAACGCAGCGAACGTTGGTGGATGCAGATTCCTGTCAAAAGTCGCAGCCAAAAATACGATAGACATCGCTTGATTCCTTGTTCTTATAACGATTATTTGATGGCTTCTCGCGAAGAATTGCCAGAAAGGTTAGTCAATGCATATAGCCGTTTTTCATAATTTTATGAAAATGAACTGACTCGTTCTGTTTTATAAAAACTATTTTAGTAATTTTATATTATAAAAAAGAGACATTCTATTGAAGTGCCAAAATTGATTGGCATATAAATAATTATTCCTTCATAATTCCTATTATATTTTACTATTATGAGTCAAAGAAAAGTTCAGATACCAGATTCCTTACGTCAAGGTCAATTTTCTACACAAGAAGAACTTTTAACTATTCCAACCAAAAAAAGTAAACTATATATAGGTATTCCAAAAGAAGAAGCTTTTCAGGAAAAACGAATTGCTTTAGCTCCAACATCGATAGAAAGTCTGGTCAGTTATGGTCATCATATTGTAGTAGAATCGGGTGCTGGCGAAGCTTCTAATTTTTCTAATCATAATTTTTCGGAAGCAGGGGCAGAAATTGCTTACAGTAAAGAAACTGTATTTAATGCCAATATTATTCTCAAGGTTGCCCCCTTGACACTCGAAGAGATAGAGTACCTCAAGCCCAATCAAATTGTTATTTCTCCTATTCATTTACCGACTTTGACCGAAGAATATATCTATAGACTCAAACAAAAACGAGTTATTGCTCTCGCTTGGGAATATATCAAAGACGAATCAGATACTTTTCCGCTAGTAAGGACGCTCAGTGAAATGGCAGGTATCAGTTCGATGTTAACTGCTGCCGAACTTTTGAGTAGTAGTAATAATGGTCGTGGTGTTCTTTTGGGCGGCATTACAGGCGTTCCGCCTTCAAAAGTCGTCATTTTGGGTGCTGGAGTTGTAGCTGAATTTGCAACTAAAGCAGCAATAGGCTTAGGCGCGGAAGTTCGTGTATTTGATAATAATATTTATAAATTGATGCGTCTTCAAAAAGTGATTCATCAACCATTATATACTTCTGCTATCATTCCTCGAATTTTGGCTAGAGAGTTGTATTCTGCTGATGTTGTCATTGGTGCAGTTCATTCCAAATCTGGTCGCACGCCTGTAATTGTCAGCGAATCAATGGTCGAAAAAATGCGCGAAGGTTCTGTAATTATTGATGTCAGTATTGATCAAGGTGGTTGTTTTGCCACTTCTCGATTGACTACTCACGACAAACCCACTTTCCGAAAACACGGTGTTATTCATTATTGCGTTCCGAATATTTCGTCCAATGTATCCCGCACAGCTTCTTTTGCCGTTAGTAATATATTGACGCCGATGCTATTGAAAGCAGCAGATGCTAGTAGTTTTGAACGAGTTATCTATAAAAATGCAGGGCTGCGACATGGCATTTATATTTACAAAGGCTCTTTAACGAATAGCCATATCGGACAACGTTTTAATATAAAAACAACAAATTTGGATTTGTTAATTTCATCTAGTTCTTAGCAAATTATGATTTTCAAAAATTGACTTTTTCAAAAAAAAGCCATTCTAACATCTAGTCAGAATGGCTTAAAATATTAAGTATAACACTAATAGACTTTATTCTAAATAATTTTGTATGAAGCTAAATTATCTTTTAAAACTACTCTTCGTTGGCAAAATACTCATTTAGCAGGGCTAAACTCCGCTTTTACCGCCTTGATTAGCTTTAAAAGCTAAATTTCCATTCATTACAAAACCATTTTAGAATAAAGTCTAAT
>CAKZLT010000441.1 GCA_937127195.1 uncultured Saprospiraceae bacterium | reverse complement strand
AAAAGAAAAATAAAGTCGCTATATCGGGTACATTATTTATTTCCTACTCCCTAAAGTAAGTTATGGCGGATTTTTATTAGCGATTACTAACGCCGTCAGAGAGGAACGAACGTCCGTCAACGAAGCGTCCGTTTACCGTTAAAACAAACAAACCTATGTCTCTTAAATACGCCCGTGGATACAGTCGAACATTTCTTAGTCGAAGCCAAAAAGTTGAATTACCAACACTTTCGGAAGAGCTAGCTCAACAAGTCGCTCGAAAAAGCAAAGGCGGTGGCGATGCGGTTTTGAGATATAAACATTATAGTGTGCTTTTGCATCGAGAAAGAAAACTTCCGATTGTGTCTGCTGCTAATTTGGATGGGCGAAAATTTAAGGAATTGCGTCGAACTTCCATTTTTAGTAAAGGACGTGATCGATGGAGAAAAGATAAGCGAATAGGCTACAATAAACAATGGGGCAAAGAATTATACACTGCCGAAAACAGTCATTTTGATATGGGACATTTGACCAAACGGGAAGATGTGCAATGGGGAACGACTTACAAAGATGCTAGGTTACACGCCAGTTATACTTTTTACTTTACGAATGCGGTTCCGCAACACGCCAGATTGAATCAAGGGATTTGGCGCGCTTTAGAAGATTATATATTACATAGCGAAACGACTTCGGTTGAGATGAAAGCGAGTGTTTTCACAGGCCCCGTTTTGGCTAAAAATGACCCGTATTTTACGCATGAAGTCCGTGGACAGCGGTTGCAATTACCTGTTTTGTTTTGGAAAGTGGTGTATTATTTGAATGCTGATGAGGAACTTTGTCGGGTTGGTTTTTTGGTAGGTCAAAAGGATTTATTGGAAGAAGAAGGCGTTGTTTTGAGAGCGAGAGCTGTGTCTGATACGCGATTTATGGATTTTGGAAATGGGCAGCCTTTTCAGGTGAACGTGAGCTTGATTGAAGAATTAACAGGGTGTACTTTTACAGCAGCTAAGGATGTTTATCAGGATAATCGCCCTTCGGAGTTGGTTTTGGAGGCGGTGCAAGCTAGAGGTCTTTCTAATGAAAATATGCAAGAAAAGTCTATTGATGGTATGTTTTTGTAGGTTGTGGTAATTTTGATATTTGAAACCATACCAAATAGAATAGCTTGACCTCTAACGAGGCAGTTTCAATTTTGAATAAATTTGGTTCTAAAAAAAAGAATAAATAACAAATCTCTTTTCTTCACTTATCATGAAAGGCGATCTCTTTTCTGAATAGTAACGGAAATTCATTAAAAAATAAAAAATATATAACCTATTGCTAATTTTTTCGTTAAAGAAAAAGCGTGAGACTTAAAAAAACTCAAACAATCAGAGATACCTAGACAAATGTTATTCAAAATGAAAAGAGCGACAATACAATTATTATTCATTTTTCTCTTACCAATTGCTATTTTTGGTCAGCCGCACCAAGATTGTATTAATGCGCTACCCGTTTGTCAAAATATCTATACTTTTCAGAATGGTCCTATGGGAAAAGGGATGAATCCCAACGAAATCAACGCCACTAACTCTTGTTTGCCTAATGGCGAAAAAAATGATATGTGGATGATTATCAGAACAAAATCAGCAGGTAAGTTGAGTTTTGTTATTTCTCCTAATAATACTTCAAGCGATTACAATTGGTCTTTATTTAACTTAACAAACAACAATTGTAGTGATATATATAATGGAAATCTGGAAGTTGCCTGTAATAGTTCGACAGATGTATTAGGTTCAAGTGGAAATGCCAATGGACAGACAGGAGCATTCAGTAATCATCCATATTACGGTGATTTAGGCTTCGTTTTTCCTGCATTTAATGGAGATATTACTGTTGGAAATGGAGAAACATATCTATTAAACATTAGTAATCATAATGGAAATATGGCAGGGTTTTCCATAGACTTCGGAGGAAGTACTGCCGTTTTGTTTAATCCTGCTACACCTGCTTTTGCCTATATTGAGCCTGTTACTTGTGGCGACGGCGCGTTAATTGTACATTTTAATAAGCCCATTCGATGTAATTCTGTTCAACCTTCCGATTTCGTTTTGGGTGGTTATACTGTTGGAAATGTTTCTAGTTTACAATGTAATCAAGGATTTTTGTCTAGTCCAGTCTATCGCTTACAATTGACTACACCTATTACAAATGCTAGTAATTTTACATTGAATTTGGTTAGCGCAATCAAAGATGATTGTAATAATATAACGAGCTCAGATGCTATTAACTTTACGGTAGATCCTGTGACGGCTGGAGCTGGCAATGACTTTATTTTTTGTAAAAATGACGATATAAATATTACTATTGGAGATACTTCGATTAATTATGCAAATAGTCTTGGTTTCCAATGGACTTCATCTAACCCTTTAGTTCAAAATGCCTTATCTAATGCGAATGTTGCGACACCAACGCTTTCAATGATTGGAATTCCAGCAGATACTGTCGAAATGATTTTGACAGTAACAACAGGAAATTGTATAGACTCTGATACGATGTATTTATATTTTAGAGATTGTTGTAAAAATTATAATGCGACGATTAATAATTTTCAAAATATAAATTGCTTTGGGGCATCGACAGGACAAGCAGAAGCAACTGCAACGGGAAGTATTTCGGGTTTTAATGCAGGAACATTTACTTATCAATGGAGTAATACGAATAACACTTTTTTAGCAACAGGATTGACTGCTAATATCAATTATACAGTGACAATAACCGACCAATTAGGTTGTATAGATACAGCAAGTATTACGCTTTCAGAACCAAGTTCTCCTATATCAACAACATCAACAGGCGATATTTTAAATTGTTATGGAGACAGTACAGGTGTAATTGATTTGAATGTAAATGGAGCAACTCCGCCTTATCAATATCTTTGGAGTAACGGAGATACGGTTCAAGATCCAATGAACTTACTTGCAGGTAACTACATTGTAACGATAACAGATGCTAACAATTGTACTATCACAAAGAGTGAACAAGTAACTCAGCCACCATCTCCAATCAACCTTTCGGGAACAGGAAGCACAATTTCTTGTGGTGCAACAACGGGGAGTATTAACGTGTCGATCAACGGAGGCGGAACACCTTATATTTACCAATGGAATCATGGATCTTCTTCACAAGATCTCACAGGAATTGTAGCAGGTACTTACACACTTACCGTAACCGATGCGTATGGTTGTGATGTCATTAAGGATTTTACAGTGAATACTTCTACGAACTTAACAGCGATGACTTCGGCTGTTGATGCGGCTTGTCCAAGTAGTCCAACAGGTTCGGCAACGGTTATAGCTACTGGCGGAACAGCACCTTATTCCTTTTTATGGTCAAATAATCAAACGACAACAACAATCAATAATTTAGTTGTTGGAGTGTATAATGTAACGATTACAGATGCAACAGGTTGTGCTATTTTGGGGAGTGCAACCGTTGGAACTTCAACCAATTTATCTATTACAGCAACAGGAACAAATATATCTTGTCATGGTGGAAATGATGGAACAATACAAACGTCCATTATTAGCAACGTGACTAATAATTATACTTATCAATGGACAGGAACAGGTCAAGCTACTTCTAATATTAATAATTTGACAGCAGGAACCTACATTGTAACAGTAACTGATCAAAATGGCTGTACGGCAACTACTTCAACTTCAATCACTGAACCAAGTATATTAACAGCAACGGCTTCGGCTAATCCAACGATTTGTCATGGTGGAAATGATGGCACTTTAACCGCCTCAGCTACTGGCGGAACGTCTCCTTATAGTTATCAATGGTCAAATGGTTTAGGAATTACACCGAATATTTCAGGTGTTTCGATTGGAAATTATACCGTAACGATTACAGATAGTAAAGGTTGTTCTAGTACAGCTTCGGCAGTAGTTACACAGCCAGCAATGATGACCGCAACATTAACTCCAACAGTGATAGCTTGCTTCGGAACAGCAACAGGTGCAATTTCGGTTGCTCCTTCTGGCGGAACGGCTCCTTATAATTATATGTGGACAAACGGAATTGGTAATACTGCAAATCCAACCAATTTAAGTGCTGGATTTTATGCAGTTACGGTCACAGATGCTAATGGTTGTATTTTTTCGTCGAATACGACGATTAATCAATTGCCTGCTATGAGTGTTAGTTCAACTGCGATTCCTGTTCTTTGTTTTGGTGGAAATAGTGGTGGTATTTTATTAAATATAACTAATGGAAATGCGCCTTATTCGTTCAATTGGACAAATGGTGTTGGAAATATCCAAAACCCTGCTGGACTTACCGCTGGTACTTATCAAGTCACGGTTACAGATGCGAATGGTTGTTCTGGAACTACCTCGGCAATTATTACTCAACCAACTTCGGCTATTTCAGCTACTACAACTAATGGAAGTGTTCTTTGTAACGGAAATCAAACGGCGAATATATCAGTAACCGCAACAGGAGGAACACCTCCTTATAATTATAGTTGGAGTAATGGAATTGGTACTTCATCAACTCCTTCTAATGTTGGTGTTGGTACTTATACTGTTACTGTAACGGATAGCAAAGGTTGTTCTTTTTCAACTACAGCAACGGTAACAGAACCGACAGCTTTAACTGCTACAGCGACAGGTTCAGTATTATTGTGCCATGGAGATACTAATGGAACAATTAGCTCCAATGTAACAGGCGGAACAGCGCCTTATAGTTATGCTTGGTCAAATACAGCTTCTAATATTCCAAATCAAACGGGATTAACTAACGGCATTTATACCGTAACTATAACGGATAATAACGGTTGTTCTACAACAACGAGCGCTACTGTAACAGAACCTCAATTACTTGCAGTTGGGCTGACACCAACAAGTGCGGCTTGTAATGGAAGTAACAACGGAAGTATTTTAGCAACGCCAACAGGCGGTACAGCTCCTTATACTTATACTTGGAATAATGGAATTTCAACTAATACTGCCAATCCAACAAATCTAAATACGGGAACTTACGCAGTTACGATTACTGATGCAAATGGCTGTACGGTAACAAATTCAACGAATATTGGTGCGCCAACTTCTGTTAATCTTTCTCTTGCAAATGCTCAACAACCAACCTGTAACCAAAATAATGGGACAATTGTGGTGATTGCTTCTGGCGGAACGGCTCCTTATACTTATCTCTGGACACCTAATGCGGGCGTAGTTGGAAACAGTAATACTGCGGTAAATCTTGGTGTTGGACTTTTTAGTGTGATGGTTACTGATGCAAATGGCTGTACTGATTTTGTAACTAATATTAGTTTTACACCTAGTCCGCCTTTTCAGTTCTCTACGAATTTGACAGATCCAAATTGTGATGATGATAATGGACAAATAGAAATTATCACTAATAATAATTATACTTATCAATGGAGCGCAAACGCTAATACAGGGAATAACAATATTGCAAATAACCTTCAAGGAGGTGTTTACACGATTACTGTAACCAATTCGGATAATTGCGATACAACGATTAACGTAACTTTGAATACGCCTAATTTATTGAACTATTCAAGTACAATCACAGATGCAAGCTGTGGAGACTCTAATGGTTCTATCACGGTTAATATTACTTCTGGCCCAATGCCAGTTAGTTATAATTGGAATGTCATTCCAAACCCAGGAGATACCAACGTCATTACAGATTTGCAAGAAGGAACTTATCGAGTGACGATAACTGATGGCAATGGTTGTACAGAAACGAATGCAATGGTCGTTAGTGGCTCTTCTGTATTAGATGTTGCAGTTGCAATTGATGCACCTGATTGTATAGATTTGGGGGCAGTTTCGTTGAATCCATTGCAAGGAACAGCACCTTATACTTATAATTGGAGTACAAATGCAAACGCTGGAAATGTGTCTGCTGTTAATAATTTACCTGAAGGAACGTACTCCGTGACTGTAACCGATGCCACGAATTGTGAACAAGATTTCAACTTTAATCTAGCTTCTGAAGGTGGATTCGACATCATTCTCAATCAACTCGAAGATAGCGATTGCCCCGATGAAGCAACAGGATTGATAGATATTACAACGACTAGTGCAAGTTCTAACTTGGATTATAATTGGTCAAATGGGGAAACGAGTGAGGATTTACTAGACATAGAAGGAGGAAATTATAGCATAACGGTAACCGACCCCGAAACGGGTTGTACGGACTCCGATAGTTTTACAATCACTCAACCTGATGACTTTACGGTAGTTGTGCCAGATGATATAATGATTAATCAAGGAGAAACGGCAGAACTTATTGCGAGTGCGGACGATATTAGCATTATTTTTTCGTGGGCAGGAATCAATGGTTCTGTTTCAAGTGGACCTATGTTGACCATTAGTCCAACTTCGACCACAACTTATACACTTTCTGCGAGTTTGCCCAAATGTTCGCCTCGTACTTATCAAGTGACTGTTACTGTAAAAGACCAAGGCGCGGTGCTTATTCCTGATGCTTTTTCCCCTAATGGCGATGGTAAAAATGATGAATATTTCATTTATCCACAAGCTGGTGTTGAGATTGTATCGTTTCATCTTTTTAATAAATGGGGCGAAATCATGCACGGAAATAAGGGCGTTGCACCATGGGACGGTACATTTAGAGATAGTGTAATGCCAAATGATGCTTATGTTTATGTATTAGTTTATAGAAAAGCGAATGGAGAAGAAGTCGTGGAAAAAGGGCAATTTTTGTTAGTGAGATAAGTTCATTACATTTAGAATATGTGGTTATAACGTAGCGCGACGAGCCTCGTCGCCCGACTATTAAAAGCCGCTTTTCTTAGCGTGGCGACGAAGCTCGTCGCGCTACGAAACATTAAATAACTTTTGAAACAGTGTACTTATTAAACAGACAATGAAATTCGTTTAATAAATTAATATTCGTACTCTACAAATTCAACTGTATAGTCACTTGGTAATTTTGGAATACTTACCCAAAAAGGTACTGACAAGAGCATATAACAATTTCCTTCGCTTTCTGCGATGGCTTGAAAAATGTATTTTTTAGCCGATTTATCTTCATAAACATTCCAGTATTTATTTTTTAAACTACAACCACCAATATCCTTTTTTATTCCTAAAACTGTATTTGTAGTAAAATCAATCGCAGGAAAATTCGATTGGCAATCCATTTCATTTTCATTTTGAAAAGCCTGATAAGCAGCATCTGAGTCGATGGTTATTCCTTCCAAATTTGGACTACAATCAATCTCAATGTCTGAAAAAGCTATTTCTGTTAAGTTTAGTTTAAATTCCTCAACTTCTATTTCTTTTTCGCAAGCTGAAAATAAAAGTAAAAGCAAAAAAAGATAATATGATTTCATTTTTTTTGAATTAAAATATTAAAAATACTTAATTCCGAAACGGTGAAATGGTTATAAATGCTGCTTTCTTTTTTACACCAACTATTCAATACTCAAATCCATCTGACGAATCATCATCATATACGAATGTGCAAAACTTTGTAAATGCTTAAAGTCTAAAATACTAACATTCGGATTGATGTTTGGAAAAGTTTTTCGATTAGACTTTGCGATATATTGAATTTTACTACGAATGGCAGATTTATTAAATTTACCATTATCAGGATTATAATAATCATTTTTGAATCCTAATGCTCTAAAATAACCGCCTTCAATCACTTCAAAATAAAAATGAAGTAATTCTTTATCAGGTTGAGGAACAGCAAATTCAAACATACAATATCCAGCAATATATCCAGGAATCGCTAATGCAATATCAGGATAATTATTACGTAGATACCAATCCATATTTGGTAATTCGCCGTCAATAAAACTCACAACTTTATCATGATTGACAGGAGCCGTAATTCCAAAAGTAGCAATAGTATGATAAAACTCCTTTTCGAGTTCTTCCTTGGTTTTACTTAAAATCTGTTGGAATTCGTTGCGCATAACTTGGGATTTCTCCTTGACAGAATGCCCATCTCTCGAAAAATATCGACGATGCGTTCGCTCTAAAGTTTCCATCATAAAGCCTTCTGGAGAAATCAAATAATCCAATTTATAGGTTAAATCCAATAATAAATAAGCTTCTCCAGCTTCCAATTCTTTTTTATTCAATTGCTCCGAACGAGATAAGGTTTTTTGAATCCACTGTTTAACAAACTCATACTTTACAGCAGCTTCTGTATCTGAATTTGCCTCAATATGCTGATTATCAATCGCCATCAAAACCTCATACTCATCAATCAACAAATCATCTAATTTGTCTGAATTAATAGCAACTTCTTTTAGTGCATTATATAGCTTATAAGGCGAAGCATCAATCAAATCCGTATCAAAACGCATCGAAATATCATCATTTTCATCCAATGCAAATCGACTATATTTCAATTCATAATTTCGTTCCATTAATTGACGCATAAACCGAATGTCTAATCCATCCGTTTGCGCAACTTTGGCTTCTATTTCTACTTGTTTGCTATCTGTCAGCCCTATTATTTTTTTTGAACCTTGTATGATTTCAAAATTCAAAACACCTCTATCTATCCAATAACGTATATTATTACCTTTCTCATTTTTTAAAAATTCTAAAAAATGCTCCAACGATTGCAAATAATTCTCTTCCTCGAATGCCTGTACCGCATTATCCCATTCAATATACTGAGCATCAGATTTGTATGCGTCACTATACCTTCCAAAAGGAATAATTGGCTCATTTTGCCCTTTTCTATTATTTAAAAATCGTCCTAAAAAACTCATTTTTGATTAATTAATAATTAGTAATTAACAATTAATAATTGCTGTTTTAAGTAGCAAGTAACTCTTAGACTGCATTAAAAGTTATTTAATGTTTCGTAGCGCGACGAGCTTCGTCGCCAAGCTAACAAAAGCCACTTTTAATAGTCGGGCGACGAGG
>CAKZLT010000440.1 GCA_937127195.1 uncultured Saprospiraceae bacterium | reverse complement strand
GGACTGCGTTTTTTGCCTTGTCTAAATAAAAAACAACGTCGTTCTTTGTGGTAGCTTATTTATTGCCTAATCCCTTACTCTTTTTGAATTATATTTTCATCTCAGATGATTAAAACATATAACCAACAGAAAGTCCAAACCTAAACGGCAGAGAAACGTAAGACGCTGAACCGTCGATGGTTCTTGTTGAATTATTAGATTCTGTATCAAAGTTATCTCCAATGAAAGGAAGATCAGCTAAAAACTTTCGGACATCTTCTTGCCATTCTCCAAAAACATTGCTTTGGTCAGTAGATGTAAAGGATGCCTTAAATCTATTAATCCCCAAACCTAAACCAATAATATTCCAGTTAACAGTGATTTGGTCGTTGATGATAATTTGATAGCCAATACCCGCACCAATAGTAACATTAGAAAGCCCAACCTCGATATCGGAGTCTATATCTATCTGATTATTGTTATCATAAGTACCATCAATTGAAGCTGAATAGTTAGCGTATTTTAGATAAGGTGCTACATAGAAGCCTTTAATGACTTCCTGACCAACATAAAAACGGTATTCAGCAGCCAAATAAAAACTGTTTAATTTGGCTGTTGTTAGGTCAATAGAAGATTCAGCATCCTGTATTCCAAATCTATTCGACCAAGAATCCAACCTTGATTCACTAAAATCTTTAGGAGTCGTAAAACCAAACTCCGCTAAAAGAGAGGTTTTGTCAGTTAATACTCGCTCGTATTCAAGATTAATTCCTCCATACCAAACTCCACCAATGCCTAATTTGACGACATTTTCCTGCGCTTGTGTGTTGATGACCATCATTACGAAAGCCATCAAAATCATTACCTTTTTCATTCTTCTTATTTTTAAAAATCTAATTATGCTTAACGCAAAAGGTTAGAAAATAAATAATCTAGCCAGATTATCTAAGCCCTAAATTTACGTTCTTCAATATATTTTGATGTAACACTTTTTGATAGTAATTTGATAGTCAGTATCAAAGCATACTTTTATGTAGTAATTTTGCTAAAAAGACTTCATCAATATTAAAAATACCTAAACGATTGTTCAATAAATGTAGATAACTATCATAATAAGTAGATAAATCGGAAGTTAACATCAGCTTTCGATTTTGAGAGTACCAGCTTTCCAATATTTGATTCCCAAAAGTTGGTTCTCCTTCTAAGTTTTTCCAGAAGGACTGTACAAAATTAATAATTCCTTGCTGATTATTGATTTGTTCTGGCTTAGGTAAAGACGATTTTGGTAAAACGGTTGACCATTTTTTATAATAAAAATCAAAAAAAGCAAGAGCTTCAGACCGTTCAAAACCAGTAGCGGACAAAAAAACTAATTGAAGTTGAATCGAAATTCCCATTGCAGATTCATAATCCCATTTTGGTGTGTTTTCAATGATTTTTTGAACGATTTCTGATGAAAGATGAAATTGTTTTTCAGCAGCTTCTATACCTTTTTGACCACCATAGCGGTCAAATTCTGGTTCATAAGTAATATATTGAATAGAGTTGTTAGGATAATCGTCTATGCTTTCGCGCTCGCGTTTGCTCGGAGTTGCTTTAAAAAAAGCATTGAAAAATAAATTGATTTGCCCTTTTAAAAAAGCTGCTTCCTGCGTTTTGATACGTAAACGAATGTGCTTTCCTCCTTCGCTGTACCTTATAAAAAAGTATTGCTCTAGTTTTTTATCTTTTTTTGTCTTTTTTAAAAAAGGAAAAACAGCAGCGACCAAAAGCTGATCTAAGTCTTCATAGAATAAATGAACGGATAACCAAGTCATAGTAGTAAATGAGTTATTGAGTTTTTTGAACATAATCAAGACACTTTTGCCAATCCTTGGCATAATGTTCTTTGATAGCTTGAAGTGCATCGGTTGGTATTAGAGGCGCTTTATTGACCCAATTTTTAGGAATTAATTTCGCACCATAAAGCACTCCGTAGCGTTGCGGATAGATGATTCCGTATCTGTAAATAGTATTTAGAAGGCTTTGTCGAAAAGGTTTTACATTTTTAATACTTAAAAATTGCCCTGCTTTGAGCATGATTTTGAGTTGCTTTTCGTTGTAGGATTGGTGAAATTTATCAAAGTTGATAGCTTCCATATCAATCTCTGCACTTGTATAGCTAGCTATTTTTTGAATAAAACCTTTAGCATCTTTTCTCAAGTCATCATATAATAGTACTAGTGGCGGCTGAGTGAAATACCGTTCTAGTAGTTCTATCTTTTTAGAAAAAAATAAATCATCTCGTCGCCAATAACCGCTATCATTTTCAATATCAATAAATTCGGTAAAGGTTAGACCATAGCCATTTTTAGTGAATCTACGGTATTGTGAAGCAACCCAACCTTCGGGGCTTCGTAGTACCAAAATAGGCTGTGTATCAGGGAATTGAGCAGACCATTTTTTGACTTCGCGCTCCATTTGACTGTCAAATTCGCGAGAAAGCAATAACTTTTTGGAGGAAGAGGTTTGCGCTAATTGAGGATATTTTTTGAATTGATTGGTTGGAATGTATTCTACTTTTTTAAAAAAAGGAAAAACTCTCTGTTGCAAAAAAGTAGAACCTGTTTTGGACATTCCGACATGAAAATAAATCTGATTGGACATGAAGTGACGATTGTGGCTAGTTTCTGGTGGCTAGTTTCTGCTACCGCTGTTTTGATGAACAACCAGCGGTAGCAGAAACTAGTATCTAGAAGCCAGATACTAGAAATATTATTTCTTTTTCTTTTTGACTTCTTTCTTCTTTTTGGCTTCTTTTTTCTTTTTTGGTGCTAGATTCACAACAAAACATTTCGGAAATCCTTTTTTGCGAAGTGCAGATTTTGAAGCAGAAGCATCAGCTAATTTGCCGTAAGGTCCAGAAAGAATTTTATAAATATCCTTTCCTTTTGAGTTCTTTTCGATGCTAATGACAACATTAAAAACACGATTGCCATTCAGAATCGCCACCTGTTTAAGTACGTTTTTATAATCAGAATATACTCCAATTTGTACTCCATAACCTTTAGTTACGCGCTCACTTGTCACTTTGAATTTTCCATAAGAGCTTTTCTTCGGGTCATTTACGTTGACCACCGCCGACTTAGAGACAGGCTTTTTTGTCTTAGATAGTGTTTTGTTAAGTTCGTCAGGTTTGCTAACCACCTCGACTTTGACCATTGCAGTTCCTGCTTTGATAAGGTCAATTTTTTTCGCCGCCTTTTTGGATAAATCAACTACTCGATTTCGGTAGAAAGGACCTCTATCATTGACTCTTACGATAACAAACTTTCCGTTATCTAAGCGTGTAACTTTTAAAATTGTCCCAAAAGGATGTGTTTTATGGGCTGCCGTATTTAAGTCTTTGTCATATTTCTCTCCGCTAGCGGTTGCACTTCCTTGAAATTTATCTGCATAAAAAGAAGCTAATCCCTCTTCTTGTCCAAAACTGAGTAAGGTAGAGCATAAAATCATGCTTATCATCCAATATTTTAACATATATTTATCGTTATTCTGGTGAAAAATGCGTTCTACAAAGTAAGTAAATTCATACAACAAATCAACTTCCAAACGTTTAAAATAATAGGCATATTATAAAAAAGATGATTGAAGCGTAGGAAAGAAGCGTATTCTTAATTTATTTGAACAGAATCGTTTTATAAAAAAAGACTTCATCCCGTATGAGATAAAGCCTAAAAAACTTTTTTTGTTGAAATTACATTCCTTAAACTTTCAATAAAAAACAGCTAAAATTTAGTTAAAAATGGAAACCCAATTTATATCAGCTTGCTCTTTAGAGATTTCGGTTGCTAACCATTTTTGCATAGATACTTTACTTTCAAAAAAGTATAGTTTGTTGTTTTTTACAGTGAATATATTTGCTTTTGCTGGATTTTTTTTACCATTAAGACTCATCTGATAAGCACACCAGCCTCCATATTGAGGCTCAAATTTGCTTGGCGTGTTTTTAAACTGCTTTAAATTTTTAGAGCTTGTGAAGAAATATTTAACTCCTTTATGAATATATGAAATAGAACCGTTGGCTCTAACTGCTTTCTTTTCGATGAATAACGTAACTGGGTCGAATCCTTCTGCGGCAATTCCCCTAGTCAAATTAAAATGATTGTTTCTTAAATCGTCGTTTTGGGCAAATCCTGATGTAGAGGTGAATACAAGCATAAGAAGAATCGAATTGAAAACAAGTTGAAAATTTTTCATATTAATAGTATTTTACTGTGCTTTTTATTTATGCTTTTTTTAAGCATTTCTTTTTTTAAATTAAAATAGCTCTTTATCTTATACCTTG
>CAKZLT010000439.1 GCA_937127195.1 uncultured Saprospiraceae bacterium | reverse complement strand
GGCATTTGTAACATCATCAACGAATACGTCTTCATCTAGTACGATTGCATCTGCTGGTGTAACAATAAATGTCGCGTCAGGATTCATTGCTTGTATTCTGTAAGTTGTATATGCGACACAAGGTGCTGTGTTATTGCGAGACGGCTCTCCTAATATTTGGCTATCTTCTAAATCGGGTAAATGCTCTTTGACTAAATCGCGATACATTTCATTGGTCAAAATCAAAATATTTTCCTTTGGACAAACTTTCAGAAATCGGTCATAGGTCATTTGTATCAATGAACGTCCTATTCCTAGTACGTCCAAAAATTGCTTTGGGCGACTGGTTCTACTTCCTGGCCAAAAACGGCTTCCGATTCCGCCTGCCATTATTGCTACATAAGTATTTTTCATTTCGTTTTATATTTGATAGAATTACCTACTCTTTTGATTATACTATGCTTATTTTCTTTTTTTATTAAAAAATTGCACTATTTTGGATAAAGGTTTTAATGTTACTGTATAGAATTTGGGTTGTAAATTATTCTCTTTCCATGACAATCTATCTTCTAAGTGCGCTTGTATCCTATTTTTTAAAGATGCATTACTTTTTCCTCCAATAGGCATTTTAACAATCACTTTTGAAATGTAAGTAGTCGTTATTTTATGTTTTAATAAAAAGCGGAGCATTAATTCGTAATCTGCTGATATTTCTAAATCTTCATTAAAATATCCATATTTTTTATATACATCATTTCTTACAAAAAAAGTTGGATGAGGTGGAATCCAGCCCCTATAAATTTTTTTAATATTAAACACTCCTGACTTCCAATATCTTACAACTTTTTCTTTATCATTGATATATTCTAAATCACCATATAGTGCTTCAAGGTTCGTTTTTTTTATAAACTGAGTTGCAACAAGAGACAATATATTGTTGGTAGTATAGTAATCTCCTGCATTTAAAATAGCTATAATGTCACCCGTTGCTAGCCGAAGTCCTTTATTCATCGCTTCATATAAACCATTATCTAATTCCGAAATTATAACAATATTTTTAATCCTATTCTTATATTTTTCTATTTTTTGAAGCGTATTATCTTCTGATTTTCCATCAATAATAATACACTCTATGTTTTTAAAATCTTGATTTTCAATTGATGTTAGTGTTTTATCAATAAGATTTTCACAATTATAAGTAGCTGTTATTATAGAAATTTTCACACTCTGTTACTTTTTAATAGCATCCATTATAGATTAGAATATTCTTTTTCTACAAAGCTTTCCTTTTTTAAAACAAATTTATTAAATAGCCTAATCGGTCTATATAAAAATCTGATGACAGGATTATTAGAGAAGAAAACATCTGACAAACTTTCGGAAAAAAATATCTTAAATAACACTAAAACTCTATGATATAACTTTTCTCTTAACTCTACAACAAGGTAAGATTGCTTCGCTAATTTATCGGCTGCGAATAGATTATCCAGTAACCTATTTGCTATATTTTTTTCTTTCCTTTTAATATATTTTTTCATTTCGCTAGGAATAGGATAATCAAAAAGTCGATTACACATTAACGTTCCTACACATAATATTCTTCTAATACCTAGTTCATTTGCTTTATTCAATAGATTTCCCCAATTCACATTAGGGTATCTACACAATAAAGCGTACCAATCAATTAATAATTTGAATTTAATCCAACAATCTCTTCCTCCATGGTGAATAGCTATGCCCAAAAATAAATGTTCCACACTTGGATATTTTACAGATGAATTAAGAAAAATGACATCTTGACTTTCTCCCCAAAAGTCCTCCATTGATAACTGAAGCATGTAATATTTTCTTGCCAAGCTTTTATGTAGTTCTAAAATTTGTCCATCTAAAGTAATTAAATCATAAGAATGCGTGTGTTCTAAATAGAAATCTTCCTGTGCTTCAGTCAGCTTCCATATTGGTTGATAGTTTGCTTCTAACAAAATATCTTTAGCTTTTATCAAATCTTTTTCCTGTACTAATATGTCCAAATCTACACTTTCTCGCAATATTGGATTTGCATATAAATCATTTGCGAATAAAGGTCCTTTCCATGGAATACAAGGAATATTATGCTTCGAGAAAATGTCAAGTGTCTCTTTGAGACCTTTTAACTTTTTTAAATTATTGATTGTTATTCTTTTCAATAATTCCTTTAAACGTTCAAAAACAAAAGAAGGCAAGTTTTTGCCTACAAATTTTATTAGATTATTTGCAGCAATAGATTGTATATTTTCCTTTTTTATCATTTGAAAAAAAATATCCCAATCTAAGGTTTTGTCTTTTACTAAAGTGTTTAGTTTTACTAATCTGTTTCCCTCTAAATTAGGATTAACCGCTAATAATAAAATTTGTACAACTTTATTTTTCGCATCTAGTGTATTTTTTTTCATTTTTTTCAAGTCTAATACCATTCTTTATCTACCAATCCATCATAAACGCTCTGAATTCCTTTTTCTAAGTCAATCTGCGCTTTCCAACCTGCATTATTCAGTTTAGATACATCCATCAATTTTCGAGGCGTTCCATCTGGCTTAGTCAAGTCTTTTGTAATTTGACCTTCGTAACCAACTATTTTTTTGATTAATTGAGCCAATTCTATTATAGCAATATCTTCTCCTGTTCCAATATTAACCAAACCTGCTTCATTGTAAGTTTGCATCAAATAAAAACAAGCGTCCGCCAAATCATCTACATGAAGAAATTCTCGTTTAGGAGAACCTGTTCCCCACATCACAACTTCTGGCGTATTATTTTTTTTCGCTTCATGAAATTTCCTAATCAATGCAGGCAAAACATGAGATTTGTTCAAATCATAATTATCATTTGGACCATAAAGATTCGTTGGCATTACCGAAATGAAATTACAGTTATATTGCGCTCGAAAAGCATCACACATTTTAATTCCTGCAATTTTGGCAATTGCATAAGGTTCATTTGTAGGTTCTAACAAACCCGTTAGTAAATATTCCTCTTTTAATGGTTGACTTGCTAATTTGGGATAAATACAAGATGAGCCTAAAAACAATAATTTTTTCACATTATTCTCATGGGCTGCTTTGATAACATTTGATTGAATCATCATATTATCATAAATAAAATCAGCTCGATAAATATTATTTGCTAATATTCCTCCAACTTTTGCAGCAGCAAGAAAAACGTAATCAGGTTTTTCTTTTTTAAAAAAATCATAAACTGCCGCTTGATTAGTCAAATCTAACTCTTTGGAAGTTCTAAAAATAAAGTTAGAAAAGCCTTCTTTTTTCAATTTTCTCAAAATGGCTGAACCAACCATTCCTCGATGTCCCGCAATGTATATTTTTTCTGATACTTTCATTATTCAAATTCATTTCTAATCTGAAAACCTGCATTCTTTAGCAATTCATCTTTCTTAAACAAATTTATATCTGCTTGAACCATTTCACTACAAAGTCCTTGCAAATCATATTTGGGCTTCCAACCTAGTTCAGTTTTTGCTTTTGTTGGGTCACCAATTAGTAATTCTACTTCCGTTGGTCGGAAATATTTAGGGTCAACAGAAACAAGTGTTTGCCCTTCTTTCAAGTATTCATTAGAACTAGAAACAACAACACCGATTTCATCGACACCTTCTCCTTTGAACTCTAATTCTACACCAATTTCACGAAAAGACATTCTAACAAAATCTCGAACAGAAGTCGTTTCGCCCGTTGCTAATACGAAATCATCTGGCTTTTCTTGTTGCAGTATTAACCACATTCCTTCCACATAATCCTTCGCGTGTCCCCAGTCTCGTTTTGCATCCATATTCCCAAGATATAATTTATCTTGAAGTCCCAATGACATTTTTGCGACAGCCCGAGTAATTTTTCGAGTAACGAATGTCTCACCTCTAAGTGGACTTTCATGATTAAATAAAATACCATTACAAGCATACATATCGTAAGCTTCACGGTAATTTACCATAATCCAGTAACTGTATAATTTGGCAACAGCATACGGTGAACGCGGATAAAATGGTGTTTTTTCGGACTGTGGTACTTCTTGAACTAGACCGTAAAGCTCCGAAGTAGAAGCTTGATAAATTTTTGTTTTCTTTGTCAAGCCCAAAATTCTAACAGCTTCCAAAATCCTCAATGTACCTAAAGCATCTACATCTGCTGAATATTCTGGCATTTCGAAACTTACTTTTACATGCGACATAGCGCCTAAATTGTAAATTTCGTCAGGTTGGGTTTCTTGAATAATTCGTATCAAACTGGTTGAATCCGTCAAATCCCCATAATGAAGGATCAAGTTACGATTAGCAAT
>CAKZLT010000438.1 GCA_937127195.1 uncultured Saprospiraceae bacterium | reverse complement strand
TGACCGTTGAATTTACCGAGAGCGGAATCCAGTGTTTACACCTCAAACAACCGAAGACCAAGTTTCTGGGAATTAAATCCATTTTTCTCTTTTACAGATGCTCGTAATCGCTTCGGAGGAAATCCAAATTTAGACCCTGAATTTACGCACTCAATTGAATTGAATCATATCAAATATTGGGATAAAGTAACCTTAACTTCTTCTATTTATTATAGAAATACAAATGAAAAAGTAGATAGAATTAGGCGATTAGAAGAGTTGATTGAAAATGGAGATACTTCTACCGTAATGGTTACACAGCCCGAAAATTTAAACGAAGAAAACGCTTATGGCTTTGAATTAACCTTCAATGCAAAACCTTATAAATGGTGGAATTTGGACGGGAATTTCAATTTTTACCGCTCCATAATTAACGGAACAAATATTGGGCAAGAACTTACTGCCGATAATATCAGTTGGTTTGCTCGATTGACTTCTCGTTTTACTATCCGAAAAAACACGGATATTCAGATAAGATTAAACTATCGCGCACCAAGAATTACCACACAAGGAAGTTCAAAGGCAATGTATCATGTTGACTTGGGAGTGAGTCATGATATTTTTAAAAATAAAGGAACATTGACCCTAAGTGTTAGCGATGTTTTTAATAGTCGTCGATGGAATTATGAGACTATTACGCCAGAATTTTATCTTAAAGGAGAATTTCAGTGGCGCGCAAGAAGCATTGCCCTGAGCCTAAACTATCGTTTGAACCAGAAAAAACGTCGTGGAGGAAGGTCTGGTGGATATGGTGGTGGCGGTGGTCAGTTTTAAAATTGACAACCAAAGCGCAAAAAATAAGCTATTAATTTTTATTATAAAAATCAGAAATTATTGGCGTTAGAAGGAGAATGGTTAGAAGAAAAGGAGATTAAACGAATAAAAGAAATGCTTCCTTGGGTAGAAGTCAATGCTATTACGATTAGGTATTAAGTAAGTAAACAAAAGTTTTCACGTATTGATTTCAGACCGTGTCGGTTTTAAAAACCGACACGGTCTCATTTCTAAGTTAAAAATTTGAAGCCCTAATTATTTATACGCGCTTACTTTTATCCAAATACTTAAATGTGTTTTAGCGATGAATTATTCGCTATAACTTTGGGGAATAAATTTTTATTAAAAAAATAACTTTCAAAAAAAACTGAAACCTTTAAAAGTTGTTATAAATACACGTTTGTTTTTTTATTATAAATAGTACCTTTGTAAAAAGCTGTACCGTCGAATTCATTCGACTATCAATTTACTTAGTCGAATGAATTCGACCGTACAGTTTTTATAGAAAAGAACGAAAAGTGTAATTATGACAGCAGTGAATAATATAGAAGGTATCATTAATGATACAGCAATTGCCGAAGAGTTAAGAACCATTGCCCAAAAAGTACAAAATCAAGAGCGTATCACGCCCGAAGAAGGTTTATACTTATACGAAAAGGCAGATTTGGGGTACGTTGGCGTTTTGGCAAATCATATCAGAGAACGCGAACATGGTAAAAAAACCTATTTCAATCGAAATTTCCACCTCGAACCAACCAATGTTTGTTTATACACTTGTACTTTTTGCTCATATTCTAGACTGATTAAGCAGCGTTCGGATGGCTGGGAATTGTCATTGGATGAGATGATGGATGAAGTCAAAAAATTTGATGGTGAACCTGTAACGGAAGTTCATATCGTTGGAGGAGTGATGCCTCAATACAATTTGAAGTTTTACGCTGATTTATTCAAAGCTATCAAAGCACACCGTCCAGAGTTGCACATCAAGGCATTGACACCTGTTGAGTATCATTATATTTTCAAAAAAGGAAAAGTCAGCTACGAAGAAGGTATGCGACAAATGATAGAAGCAGGTTTGGATTCTATGCCTGGAGGAGGCGCAGAAATCTTTCATCCAGAAGTTAGAGACCAAATCGCTGGCGGAAAATGCTCGGGTGAAGAATGGTTACAAATCCACGAAGTTTCACATAAATTGGGTATTCGTACCAATGCAACAATGCTTTATGGTCATATTGAAAAGTATGAACACAGAATCGACCATTTGGATAAATTACGTCAATTACAAGATAAAACAGGTGGTTTTCAGACGTTTATTCCATTGAAATTTAGAAATAAGAATAATCAATTATCTCATTTGGAAGAAGTGAGCGTAATTGATGATTTGAAGAATTATGCAATTTCTCGTATTTATTTGGATAATTTTAAGCACATCAAAGCATATTGGCCAATGATTGGTCGCAAAACGGCTCAAATGTCTTTAGGTTTTGGTGTAAATGACATCGACGGAACGATTGATGATACTACAAAAATTTATACTATGGCAGGTTCGGAAGAACAAAGCCCTTCTATGAGTACTTTTGAATTGGTGGAATTGATTAGAAAAACAGGTAGAGAAGCAATTGAACGCGATACACTTTATAATGTTCAGAATGATTATACGAATCATAAGTTTGATGAGCAGGAAGTAATAAAAGGTTATAGATTTGTGGCGTTACCTGTGGTGAATAATAATTAACTCACGTTACGCAAAAGTGCTTTTGTTAGTAGCATGGGAACGCTGATGAACAAGTTCATACGCTGACTGCTTCGCAATTCGCAGATAATCGCGGATTTAGATTTTTTCTTTATTGAAACGTAATCAAAAATCTAAACATAGAATGAACTGTCCATTAAAAATTGAAGTTGAATAAAAACAACGAGTTAAATCCACACCAGCTTGACAGCAGTGGCAGGTTTCCATACACCAAACAAAAAAGCTATATTACAAAGTCTTGCGTAACGTGAGTAATTAAAACGACATTACATTTATGTTTTTTATACGAAACGGTGTCGGTTTTTAAAAACCGACACCGTTTGTTACATCTTTAAAAATAATGAAAGAAATATACATCATCCGCCACGGAGAAACCGATTATAACGCACAGCGAATAATACAAGGAAGCGGAATAGATTCCGACTTGAGTGAGATAGGAAGGGCGCAAGCAAAAGCATTTTTTCAACAATATAAAAATGTTCCTTTTGAAGCTGTTCTAACTTCAAAACTCAAAAGAACGCATCAAACTGTAATGGGCTTTGTAGAAAAAGGACTGCCTTGGGAACAATACATCGAAATCAACGAAATGAGTTGGGGCGTTCATGAAGGTAAAAAAGGGACACCAAAACTACACGAAGATTACAAAAAGATGGTCGCAGCATGGAAAAATGGTCAATATGATTACCGTTTGGAAAAGGCAGAAAGCGCGGCAGAATTAGCAACTCGATTGACTATTTTTGTGGAAAACTTAAAACAAAGACCAGAAAAAACAATCTTAGCTTGTTCTCACGGTCGTGCGATGCGTTGCTTAATGGCAGTTCTGAAAGAAGAAGAATTAAGTGATATGGAAAAATACAGTCACAGCAATACAGGGTTGTATAAAGTGATTTTTGATGGAAAATTTCATTTTGAATTAGAAAACGATACAAGTCATTATGATTTGATGCCAGATGTTTTTTAAAATTTGCACAAAAAAAACGGTGAAGGCCTTTCGACTTTCACCATTTATGCTTCTTTTTAACCGTAAAATATAATTGTATTGTTTAACTATTTCTAAAACGACGACTTTTTTGAATTAGTATTTTTATAAAAAAATAAAGTTATTCAATTCCACTATAAAAGTAATTGACAATTTTCAATTAGACTTACAAATCCCTTTTACTAAAAATATAATATGCCAATCCTAAGAATGCCGCAATATAAATAAGACTTGTAATCGTAGCTTGTTCGGGCGTCAAAAAGAAATTATATCCTTTCTGTTCTGCTTCTTCCATCATTTTAGTTACTATTTCAGGAAAAGGAATTGGAACTAAATCCTCAATCGCATTGATAGGATAATAATTCATAGAGTTACCAAAACCAAAGACTTTTTGATGAACCAACCATTTTAAAATTTGCTCGCCCATTAGAGAGTAAGTAAAAAAGCTAAAAAGTGCAATTCCTCCACGACGAATAATCAAGCCAATCATAAACGCCAAACTCATATAACCAAAACACATCAAAAAGAAGCGTGGTACAAAATACAAGCCTTCGGTTACGCGAGAAGTCATGATATAGTCAGTGTTCAAATACCCAAATACTAACGCCAAAATAGCATAGTATAACGCCGCAAAAAGACTAATTGCCAACATTACATATACTTTTCCTAAGAAAAAAGACTTACGACTCATTCCTGTGATAATATTCTGTCGAAGCGTTTTGTTAGAATATTCCATTGTAACCAAACTCACTCCCAAAAAACC
>CAKZLT010000437.1 GCA_937127195.1 uncultured Saprospiraceae bacterium | reverse complement strand
GAACCGAAATTATACAAGGACCTTCGTCTGTTATTTATGGTAGTGATGCCCTCGGAGGTGTGATGCATTTCATTTCAAAAGACCCTAGGCTCGCCCTTCAAAAAGGAGGAAAAGAGGTTTTTGATGGCTCGGCTTATGCCAGATATTCATCGGCAAACAACGAAAGAGCAGCTCATTTGGATTTCAATTATGGTACTGAAAAATTAGCTCTACTTTCTAGTTTAACTTATTCTGACTTTAGTGACTTGAGAGTTGGGGCAAGAGGCATGAAAGATTATCCTGGCTTTGGTAGAAAGAACTTTTATGTCAACTCTATTTTACAAGCTGACGGTTCGTATGTTGATAGTGTTCTAACTAATCCAGACCCTTTGAAGCAGTTATTTACTGGATATACACAGTTTGATGCACTCCAAAAAATCAAATATCAATATAATGATGAATTGAGCTTTTTGGTCAACTTTCAGTATTCAACAACAAGTAATGTTCCTCGATTTGACCAATTAAACGTCTATTCTATTGATACTATTGATTTGGATGCACAACAATTTGACTCCATTCCTAAGTTTTCGAGATGGGATTATGGGCCTCAAAATCGTATGTTCGTGTCTTTCAAAGCTCGATATATACCTAAGGTCAATAAATTGTTTGATGAAATGGATTTAATTGTATCTTATCAAAGATTAGATGAAGATAGAATCAAAAGACGTTTTGGTAAAAATATTACAGAACATCAAGAAGAAGATGTTTACGTCGCCGCTTTTAACGGTGACTTGGTGAAAATATTCAATGCAGGAAAAACACAGAAACTACTCTACGGAACAGAGATTGTATATAATAATGTAGGTTCAAATGCCTTCAATGAAAATATTCAAACAGGAGTTATTGATAGTCGTTTTGCATTATCCCGCTATCCAAACGGTGGTAGCAAAATGCTTAGTGGTTCACTATACGCTAATTATAGACACGCCTTTTCTGACAGGTTTACTTTCATGGCTGGTTCTCGCTACACTTATACTTGGTTGAGTTCGCAGTTTCGCACAGATAGTTTAGTGCTTGCACTGCCTTTCAGTGAAATAACTATTAATAACGGCGGCTTGACTGGTAGCTTAAGTGCTTCTTACAACTTTGCAAAAGGCTGGCATTTGGATGCCGTTGCGGCTACGGCTTTCCGTTCTCCTAATGTAGATGATTATGGAAAAGTGCGCTCAAATGGAGGTTATGTAACTTTTCCTAATGATAGCTTAAGTTCCGAAAAATCATTGAATTTTGAAGTCAGTTTAACCAAAGCAATTGATAAAAAATTCTTAATCAGCGGAACTTACTTTTACACTTATCTTTTTGATGCAATTGTTAGAGATAACTTTTCATTCAATGGTCAATCTACTTATTTCATTGATGGCGGTTATGATACGATTCAAGCAAATGTCAATGCTGGACGCGCTTTCATCAATGGTGTTTCGAGTAGTTTCCAATGGAATCCGCTTCCAAATATTCAACTCAAATCGACATTCAACTGGGTAACAGGTTATAATGTAACCGCCAATGAACCTTTGGCACATATTCCTCCTGCTTATGGTCAAACTTCGGCTTCGTGGGAAACGAATAAGTTTGAATTAACCTTTTTGTCAAGATATAATGGTTGGAAAAGATTAGAAAGTTACGCACCTGGAGGTTCTGATAACTTAGAAGATGCCACAGTTGATGGAACTCCTCCATGGATTACTTACAACTTGTATTTTAAATGGAATCTCTCTCCAAAAATCACACTGAATGTGGCTTGTGAAAATATTGCAGATACTCATTATCGCGTATTTTCTTCTGGAGTAAGTGCGCCTGGTAGAAATATCATTGTCACTTTGCGTAGTACTTTCTAAGTAGTCAGTCAAGTTAATAGTGTCAAGTAGTTTTTTAATAATTTTTTTTGAGAACAAGGAAAAATTTCTTTGCATAGCCGTAGTTACGGAAATAAATTTTAACGAAGTTATCGGAAATATTTTATCAAAAAGTACCGACACGATTAACTTGACTGACTATTTAGAAACGGTTCAATTAAAAATGTATTGACAAACTAAAACTTATGAATATAATTGTAAAATATCCCATCGCTATTGCTGCTGTTTTTATTTGGGTGGGTTTTCTTGGAGGCATCAGTTTCATGGAAGCTTGGTTGAAGTTTAGAGCGCCAGGCATCACATTACCGCTAGGACTTGGTATAGGAAGGCTTGTGTTCAATATGCTCAATAAAGTCGAATTAGTCCTTGCTATCATCATTTTGGGGAGTATGTTATATCAAGGGATTGACGGTTTCCAATGGAAGGATTTATTTTTCCTTATCCCATTTTTGCTCCTCATCTTACAAACCGTATGGTTACTTCCTGCATTAGACGCTCGCGCCGAAATGCACATACAAGGACAAGATGTACCTGCTTCTAGTTTACATTTTTATTATGCTGCAATCGAAGTTATTAAGGTTGTTTGCCTAATGATTTTTGGAGCAAATCTTTTTAAATTATAAAAAAAAGTTATTTGGGGCGCATCTCAAATTGCCGCATGAATAATAAATATTCGTTATTTTGAGATGCGCCCGTTCTTTGACTAAAATTGTCAAAGAGCTTATATTTTTACGATGAATTAGCCTTTTAAATGGGCTTCATTCAAACGAATAGCTTTCTCTTTTTATAAAAATGCGTATGAAGTTCATAGAAACCATTCAAATCAAAAATCGTCAGTTTCAAAATATCCATTTTCACAATCAACGATTAAACCTCACTCGTCAAAATGCTTTAAATCAAACCGATAACTGGCAACTCCAACAACTCATTTCCATTCCAGAAACACTTACTGACTCTGTATACAAATGCCGTGTCATTTATGCTCATGACATTCAAAGTATTGAGTTTTCGTCTTATCAAATTCGCCCTATTCATTCTTTAAAAGCTATTCATAACAATTCAATTGATTATCATTATAAATATCTCAATCGAGATTTACTTCAACATTTATTTGAGCAAAGAGGCGATTGTGATGATATTTTAATTATAAAAAATGGATTAATAACCGATAGCTATTATTGTAATCTTGCTTTTTTTTATAAAAAAAATTGGTACACACCAGCCGCACCGCTGCTGAAAGGCACACAACGAGCAGCCTTAATTGAAAAAGGCATTATTCAAGAAAAAAATATTTTAATCGACGATTTACATATCTTTTCTAAAGTTCGGCTGTTTAATGCCATGATAGAATGGAAAAATGCGCCCGAAATACCTATTGGGCAAGTTTTTTCATAAAAAAGAAAAGAAACAATGAAGGAATTAAAAGACGGTTGGGAAGCAATTAAGGCTGAAAAAGGCCCTGAATTGGGGTTGTTACAAACGCGGTTTGATTATTTGAAAAACCCTCGAAACAAAAAAGAAGTCAAAGTTTTAGTCATAGAAGGACTAGATGCTGTCAATGTGATTACCTTGACAAAGGATAAAAAAATCGTTTTGGTGAAGCAATTGCGCTTTGGCACAAGAGATATTTCGATAGAACCTCCAGGCGGCTTGATGGAAGTGAACGAAACACAACTCGAAGCTGCCAAAAGAGAATTGAGAGAAGAAACAGGCTATACTGGCTCAGAATGGGAATATTTAACAACCAAAGCTTCGCAACCTGTGTTCATGGATAATTACATTCATACTTTCATTTTGAAGGATGCCCAACTTACTCACCCAAAGGAATTAGATGAAGCAGAAGATATTAAGATAATTGAATTAACCATTCAAGAGGTTAAATCAATGCTAATCAAGGGCGAATTTATTCATCCTCATGCTCATAGTTCAATTAGTCATTTTATGATAAAAGAAGGCTATTTGAGATAAGCAAGTAGGTAAAACTCATCTTTTATTGGTTCGTTAACTATTTGAACTATCTTTGCAGCAATAGCATTAATATTAAAAATAAATATTAAGCTACATCAACGAAAAATCAGTAAAGAAAGATAGATAGATATGGCAGAGAATAGGAACTTTGTTGATTATGTAAAAATATGTTGCCGTTCAGGACGAGGTGGCGCAGGTTCTGTGCATTTTCATAGAGATAAATCAACCGCAAAAGGTGGTCCTGATGGTGGTAATGGTGGTCGAGGTGGACATATTATCGTCAAAGGTAATGCTCAAATGTGGACACTTTTACCATTAAAATATAGAAAACACGTTATCGCTGAAGGCGGCGGAAATGGTATGGGCGGACAGATGAGTGGTTCTTTTGGTAAGGATATAGTCCTTGAAGTACCATTAGGAACAGTTGCTAAAGATGCAGAAACTGGAATTGTTGAGTTTGAAATTACAGAACACGGCGAAGAGAAAATCATTGTTGCTGGTGGTCGTGGTGGTTTAGGTAACTACAATTTCAAAACGGCCACCAACCAAATTCCTCGTTATGCTCAACCAGGAGAACCAGGAAAGGATGAGTGGAAAATCTTGGAATTGAAGATTTTAGCCGATGTTGGTTTAGTTGGTTTCCCAAATGCAGGTAAATCGACTTTATTGTCTGTTATTACAGCAGCCAAACCCAAAATCGCTAACTATGCCTTTACTACGCTTGCTCCTAATTTAGGAATCGTTGGTTATAGGGATAATCGCTCTTTTGTAATGGCGGATATTCCTGGTATTATCGAAAAGGCACACGAAGGAAAAGGTTTAGGACACCGATTCTTAAGGCATATTGAGCGTAATTCTACGTTACTGTTCATGATTCCTTCGGATACGGATAGTATTCAAAAAGAATACGAAATTCTATTAAATGAGTTAAAAGAGTACAATCCTGAGTTGTTGGATAAGCCGCGCGTATTGGCATTGACTAAGCGTGACTTAATTGATGATGAACTCGAAGAAATGCTCAAACCTGAGATTCCAGAAGGGATTCCATACCTGTTTATTTCGGCAGTAGCTCAAAAAGGGTTAATGGAATTAAAAGATTTACTCTGGAATAAACTGAATGAATCTATTGATGATTAATCACTTATTTTTTATAAAACACACCGAATACTAACAAGTATTCGGTGTTATTTTTTTCGTAGAAAAATGATAAAAAAACTAACAGAAAATAAAACAGCTTTAAGTATTTTCTTGCTAATCTTTTTAGCGATTATTTGGGGCAGTTCTTTTATTTTGATAAAAAGGTCACTACTAGCATTCGATTATTTACAAGTGGCTGCGCTTCGTGTCGGAATTACCATGCTTTGGTTTCTTCCGTTTGTATTTGTTCAATTCAAAAAAGTCAAAAACCGTAAAACTTACCGATTTTTATTAATCATGGGCTTGTTTGGAAATGCGATTCCTGCTTTTTTATTTCCATTAGCACAAACTGAAATAGATAGCTCTTTGGCTGGTATTTTGAATTCTTGTACTCCAATTTTTGTGATGATTATGGGTGCGTTATTTTTTAATACGACTCCTTCTCGCAATAAGATTATTGGTGTTTTATTTGGTCTTTTGGGAGCAGCTTTATTAATATTATATGGTCAAAATGGTTTATCAAACGGCAATAGTTGGTATGCTATTTTTGCATTATTAGCTGCGGTTTGTTACGCTATTAGTACCAATGTAATTAAAGAATATTTACAAGATTTGCCCGCAATTACAACCACATCAATAGCATTTTTATTTGTTGGTCCAATTGCTTGGGTTTATTTATTTTCGAGTGATTTCATTCATGTCATGCAAACGGACGAAAATGCTTGGCTTTCTCTAATGAGTGTATCTGCTTTGGCGACTTTCGGAACGGCATTGGCAACTTTGCTTTTTGTAAAATTAATACAAATGACTAGTGCTGTTTGGGGCGCAATGGTAACTTATTTGATACCGATTGTGGCGATATTTTTTGGTTTCTTGGATGGTGAAATGATTACGCTTTGGCATGGTATCGGAATTACTTTGATACTATTTGGTGTGTATTTAGCTAAAGGGAAGTGAGTTTGACGGTTGACGGACGGCTGCGCTGGCGGTTGACGGCATAGCCGTATAGTTAAGGAAAAACCAAGCCATCATTCACGAAAAAAGCCCCAATGCTGTAATATTTCACCCATCGGGACAAGCCCCAATGCTGTAATATTTCACCCCTTTGGGGCTTTTTCACCTTAACTATACGGCTATGCGGTTGACGGACGGCTTCGCCTTGACGGTGTTTTAGCCTTTTGATTATGGCTTTTCCGTCAGCGAAGCGTCCGTCAACCGTCAGCGAAGCGTCCGTCAACCGTCAGCGAAGCGTCCGTCAACCGTCAGCGAAGCGTCCGTCAACCGTTTTCTCCAAAATATGTTTACCTTTGCGGCATCAAGAAAATTTAATTTAATACTTCTTTTTATGACTATTAATACAATAGCAATTGGCTGTGACCATGCTGGTTTTCCTTATAAAGCGGCAGTTATTAAAATGCTTTCCGAAAAAGGAATTTCGGTAATTGATAAAGGTACTTATTCTTTGGATTCGGTAGATTATCCTGATTTTGTGCATCCTGTGGCGGAAGCTTTAGAGCAAAATCACGCGGAACTAGGAATTTTGATGTGTGGCAGTGGTAACGGCGTTTCGATGACAGCGAATAAGCATCAAAGCATAAGAGCTGCATTATGTTGGAATAAAGAAATCGCCGAACTAGCTCGTTTACACAATAATGCTAATATTATTAGTATTCCTGTTCGATTTGTTAGCGAGGAAATTGCTCTAGAGATGATCAGTACTTTTATTTCGACAGAATTTGAAGGAGGAAGACACGGACGAAGAGTTGATAAAATGGCTTGCTAATTTGCTAGTAGAGGTGAGAAATGAGCCCGTAGGGCGGGCTTATTTCTCGCTTCTATTAAAACTAACTCTTCATCATACTCATAAAAGTCAGCATCCAAGTTGGTTTCGAACGAACCACTTTTTCGAGTGCTGCATCTGCTTTATCAGAAAACATTTTGAGTTCTGTGGTTACTTTTAGAAATTCCTCTGCTTCTGGCGAGTTTGCTTGCACTTCCATTATTTCGGTCAAAATCTTAATGGCTGGCTCTAACTCCTTCTTTTTACGATGAACAATCACTTGTCGAATCATCGTCCACATATCTTTTTCGGCAACGAAAAATTCTTTTCGCTCTCCTTGTTTCAACTCTTTATGCACCAGCCCCCAATCTATCAAAGCTCGAACATTCATATTGGCATTTCCGCGAGAGATTTTCAAATCGTTCATTATATCTTCAGCTGACATTGGCTCTAAAGAAACCAATAAAAGTGCATGCACCTGCGCCATTGTCCGATTGATGCCCCAATTAGAACCTAACGTTCCCCAAGATTGTATAAATTTATCTTTTCCTTCTTGTAATTCCATATTTAGTCATTAACCTCTTCTAATATAATACTTTAAGTTTTGATTCAGCATCTACAATTTAAACATTTTTATTATACTTTCAAAAACATTTGAAATCTTAATTATTACTCTAACTAAATACAATATTGCTAGAATAGTTGAAGAAATGAAGTTTTTATTAAAAAAGACGGCATCCTATATAATATAAAGCCGTTTGCTTGTTCCTTTCGGACAACAAACAAACGGCTATAACATCAAGCAGTCTCGTAGCGAAGCGGTCTCTTTTCCCTCAGTGAAGCGATCTAAAATCAATACTTCAAAAGCCCATCAATCGCCGCTTCTACTTTTTCAATAGAAGGAATCATAGTCTGTTCCAAGGTTGAATTCAAAGGAATAGCAGGCATATTTTCAGCGCCAATCGTTCTGACAGGTGCATCCAAATACTCAAAACAAGTTTCTTGAACACGAGCCGCAATACTTTGAGCGAAACTATTATTCACAGGCTCTTCCGTCACAACCAAGCATTTTCCATGCGCTTTTACACGCTCAAAAATAGTCTCCGTGTCTAATGGATAAAGCGTTCTCAAATCAACAATTTCAACTTGACCTTTATGTGATTTAGCGGCATTCAATGCCCAGTGTACGCCCATTCCGTAAGTAACTACAACCAATGAGTTTTCTTTTTCAACTATTTCGTTATCCGCTTCCAAAGCTATTCTAGCCTTTCCGAAAGGAATAACATAATCCGCATCGGGTTCAATCGTTTTGGCTGCGCCTGTTCCGCGTACCTTCGACCAATACAAACCTTTATGTTCCAAAATCACCACAGGATTTGGGTCATAATAAGCCGATTTCATTAAGCCTTTCAAGTCCGCACCCGTACTTGGATAAGCGATTTTTATACCTCGAATATTCGTCAAAACAGACTCTACACTCGAAGAATGGTAAGGTCCTCCGCTGCCGTAAGCACCAATCGGAACTCGAATGATACAGCTAACAGGCCATTTTCCATTACTCAAATAACAAGAACGGCTCACTTCTGTAAACAGTTGATTCAAGCCTGGCCAGATGTAATCCGCAAACTGTACTTCAACAATTGGCTTCAATCCAACTGCCGACATTCCTACCGTACTTCCTATAATGAACGCCTCTTGAATTGGCGTATTAAATACTCTATCATCACCAACTTGCTGCGCCAAAGTTGCAGCTTCTCGAAATACACCACCTAATCGACCACCTACATCTTGACCATAAAGCAAACAAGTCTCGTCTGCTTCCATCAATTCTCGAATAGCGAAAAGCGCGCTATCCACCATAACAGTCGCTTCTTTGTCGCTCGGTGCGCGTTCGCCCAATTCTTCCGTAATCGGAGTTGGTGCGAAAGCATTTGTAAACAAATCTTCTGATGTAGGTTCGTCAGCTTTTATTGCTTTTTCAAGTTCAGCTTGAACGATTTTGGCTACTTTGTTTTCAATTTTGGTTAAACTTCCTTTATTAAAACCTTGTTCGATGAGTTGTTTTTTGAAAAAAGGAAAAGGGTCTCTTTTGGTCTGTTCCTCCAAATCATCTCGATACCATTCTTTACGAACCCCCGAAGTATGATGATTTAATAAAGGTACTTTCGCATGAATCAAAAAAGGACGACGCTCCGTTCTAATCAATTCAATGACCTCTTGAATAGTCGAATAACACTCCAAAAAGTCACTACCGTTAATCGTTCTCACTTCAATTCCATGAAAACCTTGAGCATATCCAGTGGCATCTTGCGCTCTGATTTCGCGCGCATGTGCCGAAATGTCCCATTCATTATCTTGCACTAAATACAAAATCGGTAATTGCTTCAAAGCTGCCATTTGAAAAGCTTCCGCTACTTCTCCTTCTGTAATTGACGCATCACCAAAAGAACAAATCGTTACAGGTTTTTCTTCATCCGCAGGAAGTAAACCGCGTTTTTCTTTATACTGAATCCCCATTGCCACACCCGTCGTCGGGATAGCTTGCATACCTGTTGCGGAAGATTGATGAATGATTTTTGGCTTGTCTTCATCTCTCAAACTCGGATGTGAATAATACGAGCGTCCACCTGAAAATGGATCTTCGCGCTTCGCCAAAAGCTGCAACATCAAGTCATAGGGTTGCATTCCAATTGACAAAAGCATCGCATCATCTCGATAATAAGGCGACACAAAGTCTTGTGGTTTCAACTGCATTCCTAACGCGACTTGTATCGCTTCATGACCGCGCGAGGTCGCATGAACGTATTTGGATACGAGTTTGAAATTCGTTTCGTATAGTTCTGACATCGCTTTGGCGGTTGCCATTAATTCAAATCCTTTCTTAAGAATATCTTTATGTATCACTATTTTAGATTTATTATATTCTCCTAATTGTAACTTTTAAGTCGCGTATTTCACGCAGAGGTTTAGAGACGCGGAGGTTTTGCTTTTAATTATTAGTGTATTTTATAAATTATTGACTATTCTTTTAATGCCATGCTTTATCAAATTCACATTAAAATTAATTAATAAACCAACACGTTTATCTCCCAATTTTAGATAGGTCAATAATTGTTTGTAATGTACTGGTTTTAATTCTTCGACTGATTTAAGCTCAATAATAACTTTTCCATTCACAATTATATCTGCACGAAAACCTTTATCAAAAACTACATCTTCATATACAACAGGAATAGCTACCTGTCTATGAACTTCAAATCCTCGATTCGCCAATTCATAAGCCAAAACTTCTTCATAAACACTTTCTAATAAACCAGGTCCTAAAGCCCTGTGAACTTTTAAAGAAGCATCGACAATAGCTCCCGTTATTTCATTTTCCTGCATAATCATAATTCTTTAGGGAAAAAAACTCTGCGCCTCTAAACCTCTGCGCGAAAAAAGTAACCAATAAAAGCAAAAAATCCTCGTGAAATACGCTATGCCTTAAACTTCCCAATTGCCGCCACTGCGAACTCACTCAACACCAATTGACCGCTCTGAGCTGCCCGTTCCACTAGCAATTCATCCCAATGTTCCGTTCCATCCCAAAGCACTTTTTTAAGCATTTTCATTGCCTCAGGATTAAAAGAAGCCAATTCTTCTGCCAACGCCTGAACGCCTTCATCCAACGCTTCCGTTGATTCGAAGACTTCATTATATAAACCATTAGCTTTCGCCCAATCAGGCGTTTGCCATTTCTTAGAATTAACCGCCAATTGCACAAAAGCCGCTTTTCCCATCTTGCGCTCCACGGCAGGTCCAATCACAAAAGGCCCAAAACCGAGTGCCAATTCACTCAACTTAACAGCAGCAAACTTCGTTGCCATACAGTAATCAGTCGCCGAAGCCACTCCTACTCCACCACCAACAGATTTACCTTGAACTCGTCCAATAACAAATTTTGGGCATTTTCTAATTGAATTAATCACATTAGCAAAACCCGAAAAGAATGTCTTACCTGTTACTTCATCCTTAATAGCTATTAACTCATCAAAGCTCGCTCCAGCACAAAAAGTTCGGCTTCCGCCACTTTTGAGTACAATCACTTTTGCCGCATCATTTCCACCCAAATCCGTAATTGTACCAGCTATTTTTGCCAATAAATCACTCGGTAATGAGTTGTGCTTAGGATGAAAAAACTCGACTGTGGCAATGCCATTTTCTATATTTGTATGAACGTAAGGTTGATTTTCCATGTTCTTTATTTTTTGTTTATTTCTCGCAGAGTTCGGGGAGAAGCAGAGGGCGCGGAGTGTTTTTTGCTTTTGTTTGTGGCTTATTTCTCGCAGAGTTGACGGAGAAGCAGAGGGCGCAGAGTATTTTCTACATTTATTAGCGACTTTTATTTTTTATAAAAAATAAAAACATCCCAAAAGAAAACTCTCCAAACTCTGCTTCTCCCCGAACTCTGCGAGAAACACGCTACCAATAAAAGCAAAAAAACTCGCCGCCCTCTACTTCTCCTGTAAACTCTGCGTGAAATAATTAGTTTTTCATTTTTACCATAGTCAAAATAGTCGCAATCGCAACTGTCTCGCCCGTTTCGTCATATACATCTACCAAGAATTTGACAATACCTTTTGGAATATCGTCTTTCACTTCTTGCGTGATTTTTTCTTTGACGGTCAATCGAACCCCAATCGTTGCACCAGCATAAACAGGCTTCACAAAACGGCATTCTTCTAAACCATAGTTCAATAAAACAGGACCTTTTGCTGGATGAACAAACAAACCTGCCGCTGCCGAAAGAATGAAATATCCATGTGCCACACGTTGGTCAAAAGTCGTTCCTTCGAGTGAAGTCGTATCAGTGTGTGCGTAAAAATGATCCCAACTGACATTCGCGAAATTCACAATATCCGCTTCTGTAATCGAGCGTTTGTGCGTGATGATTGTTTCACCTACTTCTAAGTCTTCAAAATACTTTTGGAAAGGATGCTGAACAGGATCTTTATAAGTTCCGCCATACTGATATTGCTGCATCACTTCGGTCAACATAGTTGGAGAACCTTGAATTGCGGTACGTTGCATATAGTGATTCACACCACGTTTTCCGCCCATTTCTTCGCCGCCACCTGCTCGACCTGGTCCGCCATGAACTAGCATCGGAAGTGGAGAACCGTGTCCTGTACTTTCTTTCGCACATTCTTCATTTAATATCAAAATACGTCCGTGATGTGTTGCTGCACCTAATGTAAACTCGCGACCAATTTTTGCGTCAGCCGTTACAATAGAACAACATAATGCACCGCCACTTCGGTTAACCAATTCGATAGCCTCTTCTGTCCCTTTGTAAGGAATAATCGAACTAACAGGACCAAATGCTTCGATAGTGTGAACTGCTTCATCATATAATGGATTGCGATTCAATAACAAAATCGGAGACATAAACGCACCTTTTGCTGCATCTGCTCCAACCAAATTCACAGAGTCAACACTTCCAAAAACAATGTCTGAATTTTTAGATAAAATCTTAATTCTATCCAAAACTTCTTCCACTTGAACGCGTCCAGCTAGTGCTCCCATTCTCACTTCTTTGAGTTTTGGGTCACCAATGACGGTTCTTTGTAGTTGCTTGCCTAGCGCGATTTGAACTTCTTCTACTAAGTTTTCTGGAACGATTATTTTACGAATTGCGGTACATTTTTGACCGCATTTCGTGGTCATTTCTTTGCGTACTTCTTTTATAAAAATGTCAAACTCAGGCGTACCAGGCACGGCATCTTCACCCAAAACACAAGAGTTCAAAGAGTCTGCTTCCATATTGAAAGAGACGTTATTCTTTAAAACATTAGCGTTAGATTTGAGCATCAAACCTGTATCTGCCGACCCCGTAAATGTGATAACATCTTGATGCATCGCATGGTCAACAATTCCTCTAGCCGAGCCAACAAGTAATTGTAATGCGCCATCTGGCAAAATTCCAGAAGCGATAATATCTCTTACAACGGCTTCTGTTAAGAAAGAAGTAATCGTTGCAGGCTTGACGATTGCAGGCATTCCAGCAAGAAAGTTAACCGCTATTTTTTCGAGCATTCCCCAGATAGGAAAGTTAAAGGCATTGATGTGAACTGCCACTCCTCGCTTAGGAACCATGATGTGATGACCAACAAAAGTCCCGTTTTTAGAGCTTTTGACCATATCACCATCAACGTAATAAGGTTGGTCAGGATATTGGCGACGCAAACTAGCATTTGCAAATAAATTACCAATTCCACCTTCTATATCAATCCAACTATCCGCACGAGTTGCTCCCGTTGCGTAGCTCATTTCGTAATATTTATTTTTTCTTTCAAAAAGATATAATGCCAATGCTTTAAGCATCAAGCCTCTTTCTTGAAAAGTCATTTTTCGGAGTTTTGGGTTACCGACCTGACGAGCATAATTCATCATTTCAGCAAAATCCAAACCTTTTGTTGTCGCGTTTCCGATAACTTCGCCCGTTACCGCATTGTATAACGCTTGACCGCTGCCGTCTCCTTCTATCCATTTACCTAATGCGTAGTTAGCTAATTTCATGCGTTTTATTTTTCATTTCTTTATGAATTAATCCCCTTAGTAGTTAGTCAAGTTAATCGTGTCGGTACTTTTTGATAAAATTACTAGATATTATTAACTTGACTGACTACTAAGTTTTAATATATTTTTGATTTGAAAGTTCATTTCTTTTTAGAAAAAATTCCTTTTTAATAAAATGATACTTTTCTTTTATTTTATTATAATTTTAAAAATCAGAATCAAATAAAATTATATTTTTCAAAATCAAAAAATAGGTATTAAAACTTCCGTGCAAAGATAAACATTTTGAAGAATAGAAGAAGCGGATTTTCGCGAAAATGACTTTTCTAATAACTAATATCAGATAACCCCTATGAGAATTATTTCTGACTATAAACTTAAATATACTCAAAGTTTCATTTCTTCGATAATCCTCTTTTTCATAGGCTTATTTATATTTCTTGTTATTTCTTTGTTATACTCAAAGATTTTAGGTTGGTCTTCATTAGGACTTGTGGTCGCATATATAGTATATTGGAATTTGAAGAAAGATGGGCAATTATCTATTCTTTTTCAAGAAGAAAAAAAAGAATTAGAAACGTTCGGCAAAGTTGAATTGAAAGAGGAAATAAAGGCAATTTATATAGGATGGAGCTATGCTTATCATAATCCAATGCAAACATTAGAGGTGCGAGTGAGTGGCTTTTTGACTCCTATGTCCTATAATAAGGATAAGAAAACTATTCAAAATACTTTTCAAAAAATCATTATTATTCAATTAAAAAATGGGCAAAATCTAGCTTTAATCAAAGAATTACTGCCTTGGCAAGAAACAAAAGACCTTCAATATATCGGTCATATAGTCGATAAAACGGCTTTTGACTATCAATTCTACATCGATTCTTTTCCTAATCAAATATCAAACGAACCACAAAATAGATGAATATAGAAGTAGCTACTTCTACATTCATCTGTTCTGTGATTCGTCTGTTCCTCTGTTCTAAATTTACTTAATCACTTCTCTACCATCTGCGAACTTGGCGAAGCGATGATACTTTAAGTCATGAACAGGGCTATTCGTTTTCCATGGCCAGCCTCCGAATTGAGTCCTTTGATATTCATTAAAAGATTCTTGTAATTCTGCTCTTGTATTCATCACAAAAGGTCCATGTTTTGCCACAGGTTCATTGATAGGTTTACCTTGTAGCAATAATATATAACAAGTTTCATTGCCTGCTTTCAAAGCTATATCTTCATCAGATTTTACTTGAATTGAATGTAAATTCGGAACACTTTGACCTTCTATATTCATACTATCACCACGATACAAATACATTGTTCTATTCAATCCTGCGCTTGCTTTTGGTAAAGTCCAAGTAGCATTTGCTTCCATTTTTATAGTCCAAATTGCTACCTCATTTTCGGGTGTTGCCGCCCAAGAGTCTGGTGTTGGAGCAAGTGCTTTTGTCTCTTTCAAATTACCTGCTATTATAGTAATTGCCGTTGATTTTCCATGTTCATCAGTTGCTTTTACAATTGGAATATCTTCTGCCCAAAGCATTTTGAAATGCGGTTCGACCAGTTTATTTTTTTTAGGCAGATTTAACCAAATCTGAAAAAGCTCTAATGGATTATCTGTTTCTTGATTCAAAAGCGGAAACATCTCAGAGTGCAAAATTCCTTTTCCTGCGGTCATCCATTGGGCATCTCCATTTCGGAATCGTCCTGCTCCGCCCATCGAATCTGCGTGGTCAATTGCACCTTCGGTAGCTACCGTAACAGTTTCAAAACCTCTATGCGGATGATGCGGAAAACCAGGAATGACTTCGCCATGATACATTCTCCAATCTTGACGCGGGTCAAAATCGCTACCTATTCGTCTTCCTCGAAGAAGTGATTTTTCAGGGCCAAGTGTTGGCTCTCCCTTTGGATAATCGTCCTTGTGATAAGCACAAAATAAGAATGGATCTTGTGTTTCCCACGGAAAACCAAGTTGCGCTATATTGATTATTTTACCTGTTGTCATGATTTTTCTATTTTTAAAAATAATGGTTTGTTGACGATTCTTGTCTCCTTTTCCTTTTTAAAGGAATTTATAAAATTGTCAATAAACCCAAATAACTATTTCCCCGTTATTTAATGCCATGTAATGATTTTTTAAAAAAAAATGTAGCGCAACGAACTTTGTAGCTATACTAATCAAAGCTGCTTTTAGTTATCGGGCGACGAAGCTCGTCGCGCTACGGTAGCTTTTCAACATTTCATTACACTGTTTTTAATGAGTATGAAAATGCCTTTCATACAAAAAACAATGTTTAAACATTAAATTTACATCTATAAGACAATATTAAAAGTTTTTTGTTTAAAAAAGACAATCATCTGACTATTATTATAATAGAAATGCTATTCTCAACAGCATCCATTCTGGTACTTTCAAAAACTCAATTCTAAAATAGTATATTTGTTCATTATCAAAAACATGCTATATGAAATATTGCTTTACACTATTATTCCTAAGTATTTTGACTATTGGTTTTAGTCAAAACACTTTCAATTGTTTGGTTTTAGATGCTAAAACACAAGCACCTTTAATTGGTGCGACGGTTCAATACGGCATTAATCAGACAACGACAACTGACGAAAAAGGAAACTTTTTTATTGAATCGGCTCAATCTACACTTGAAGTTAAAGTTTCCTATATTGGCTTTCAGACCAAGACAGAAACGATTACTTTAGAAACCCTGATTGTCTATCTTGAAGGGAGTACTTCCATTCTTGACCAAATCGTAATTACGGGTTCTCAAAGCCAAAAGACAATCGCAGACGAAGCTGTTACACTCGAAATTATTCGACCTGACTTTATTTCTAAAAATAATGTTACAACACTTTCAGATGCAGTTGAAAGAGTTCCTGGTGTTCAGATGATTGACGACCAAGTCAATATCAGAAGTAGTGGTTTTTCGTATGGTGCAGGTAGTCGAGTGGGTCTAATCGTGGACGGACAGCCTCTAATGGGTGGTCTTGGCGGAGATATTAAATGGAATTTTGTTCCTTTTGAAAATGCAGCGCAAGTTGAAGTGATGAAAGGTGCTTCTTCTGTGCTTTACGGAGCTTCGGCAATGAATGGCGTTGTAAATGTAATTACAGCGTGGCCTGACTCCAAACCTTATACGAGCGTTACGCTTTATGGTGGCGAATATGACGAACCGCAAAGTACTTACCGTCAATGGTGGGACGAAGAAAACCGACCAATGACGCGCGGTGTACTCTTCGCGCATCGCTCTCGAACGGATAAATTCGACCTTGTAATCGGAGGAAATTACCATAAAAGGATTGAGCATTTGCAAGACTTAGAAGAAGACCGCGCTCGCTTCAATTGGAAAACGCGCTACCGCTTGACGGATAAAATCAACTTCGGTATCAATGGTAATGTGATGCAGCATAGTTACGGTGGCTTTTTGGTGTGGCAAGATGCCGATACAAACTCTTTGAAACATATCGCACCGTTTGCTCAGAACGAATATATTACTTATACCATCGATCCACATTTGACGGTTTATGATAAGTGGAATAACAAACACGCTTTAACTGCTCGCTTTTTTAACGTTATTTTTCAGCGTAGAAATGATTTACCAAACGCGCCTGGTTCAAGTAATACGATTGATTACAAATTTCATCATGATTTTTCGGATAGAATGCGTTTAGTTGCAGGATTGAGTTATCAAGATATTTATGCAGAAGACCCAATCGAATTTATAGATACAACGGGCGGCATTGCAACCTTTGAAGGGACAACCAAATCAGCTTATGCGCAGATGGATATGGACTTTTTTAACAAAAAACTCAATATCATTGTCGGATTACGCGCCGAAAACATCAATATAGATTCTTCTTATAGTAATACTATTCCGATTACTCGATTTAGCGCACTTTACAAACCTGATGACAAAAATCGCGTTCGTTTGAGCTTTGGTCAAGGTTATCGTTTGCCTTCAATGCTAGAACGTTTTATT
>CAKZLT010000436.1 GCA_937127195.1 uncultured Saprospiraceae bacterium | reverse complement strand
CGCAATATGAATATCTTCACTTTCATCATGCATCGCTTGACGCGTCATTGGCATCCAATGTTCCCAGCAAATCAATGAACCTAACCTTCCAAAGTCCGTATCAATGGCTTTTAGTCCGTAACCATCTCCTTGTCCATAAATCAATTTTTCATTAAAAGTTGGCATTAACTTTCGATGATGATTGGCAAGTTTCCCATTTTTATCAATTGTAATAATCGAATTATAAATTGTGCTATTTCCTTTTCCTGTTTTGACTACTTCATTAATTCCCATTACAACAACAATCTGATGATTAGCCGCTACTTCACAAATCAAATCCAAATTATTGCTCGGAATTTCCAATCCATTTTCATAAATACTCTGCCAAGCTTCCAAAACAGAAGGATGCTGCCATTTTGCTACATCAGGGCAAACGTCTATCCATGCAGGATAACCGCCCAACCATGTTTCTCCAAAAACTATCAATTTTGCGCCAGCCTTTCCCGCGATTTCTATGTATTCGATAGTCCGTTGAATACTCAATTCTAAATTCCCAAAAGTCGGTTCATCTTGTATAATTGCAATTTTATTCATTTCTTAATCGTTTTTCACTTTATTCGCCTCAATATTTTTTTGATAAAAAAATTCATGACTATTAGACTTTACTCTAAATAATAAAAGCAATTTAGAGTAATAATTTATTATTTGGTTTTCATTCACCTAAAAGAATGTAATTTTCCTATTTTTACCGACATTTTATAGATACAAAAGGAATATGAAGGCTTTAGGAAAACATATATTGATTGAGTTATATGATTGTGATGTCGAAATCTTAAATGATGTTCCAGCAATTCAGAAAGCAATGGATACTGCTGCGGAGTTAGCTAATGCAACGATAGTTAAATCTGTATTTCATCACTTTTCACCTCATGGCGTCTCTGGAGTTGTTGTCATTCAGGAGAGTCATTTGGCAATTCATACTTGGCCAGAACATGGCTACGCCGCTGTAGATATTTTTACTTGTGGTGATACTTTAGAAGCATCAAAAGCATCTGATTTTTTAGAAAAAAGCTTAAAAGCGAAAAGAATCGAGAGTAAAAATATTGATAGAGGCTTACTTAATTTGTAATTAGTCTCTATATTATCAACTATTTGTAATGTAGAGAATTTCTTAAAAAGGAATTTCAAAGGAAAATTAATAGCAGGCAATTTTTAGTTATATTGACAATAATTTACTGTATTAAAAAGAGATAGAATAGTTTCATTTCTAGACAATTTTCAAAGAACCAACAATATATAAATTATGGCAATCACAGAAGCACAACATCGTAATCGACTAGGGCGATTTATTTTAATTTCTAACCTTCTTTTTGGTGGACTAATTGTCCTTTATTATCTTCTGAGAGGATTTGACGATGATGAGTTTGCCGAATTAATGAAGCTTGTTATTCCAATAAAAACAGCTTATTTGACTGCATTAACACGTTATGTAGTTGCTAATCGTCATGTGGTTAATACTACGGTTGATGAAAATCCTGTTCAAATCAATCGCCTTTTTGCTTCTACCTCTTATATTATTATTAGTGTTCACATCATCGGATTGATTGCTGCAGTTTCACTTTACGCACTTTTTAATGCCATGGATTTTAAAGACCTAATTAATATTATCGTTGCCTTAGAAACTATTTTTGGTGTCTATGTTGGGTTGATTATCGCTTCTATGTTTAGGGTTGAAGAAGGGAAAAATTAATCGTTTTATGAGTTATCTTTTCATTAAACTAAGACAATAGTTGCAAAACTAATATTTTAGTTCTATATTTGAATAGGCGCGTCAATAGACTAATTTGCCTATTTGAGCGTTATTAAATACATGAGCAGAAGTAATAGGAGATTACTTCTGCTCATGTACTTAATTAAAATTTCCGAATTTCTATAAAAATACAATAAATGAAAAAGCTGCTCACACCATTAGAGTTGAAGGTTATGAATATTCTTTGGAAAATTGAACGCGGTTTTGTAAAAGATATTCGCGACAATTGGGACGAAAAACCTGTTCCTGCGTATAACACTATTTCTACAATAGTTCGTATTTTAAAGGATAAAAAAGAATACATTGGGCATAAAGCTTTTGGGCGTACACATGAATATTTTCCTGTAGTAAGCAAGGAAGAATATCAAAAAAACTTCTTAAAAAGTGCTGTTAATAATGTCTTTTCGGGGTCTTTAACATCATTGGTATCAACTTTGGTGGATAAAGACAACGTTTCTAATCAAGAGTTGGAAGAGTTAAAATCACTTTTAGGTAAATTTGAAAAGTAAAAATTTATTTAAAATTTCGTTACTATTCAGCATCATTGAAAAATATTTAAATAGATAAAAAGGCTACCAATAAAAGAATCTCTATTCTCTTAGCGCGTAGCGCGGTCTTTTAGTCTCT
>CAKZLT010000435.1 GCA_937127195.1 uncultured Saprospiraceae bacterium | reverse complement strand
AAATTCGTCCCAATGTATATTACTATGCGAGCCGATGATGATAATTTGCTTAAAAATAACGCCAATTGCCATTGCTTGTGCGCCACCCAAAAAAGTAAATAATCCTAGCCACCAAATGTTAGGCATTATCCAATAGTAAAGCCAAGCATTTCTATAAGAAACAAAAAATCCCATTTCTTCCGCCTGATGATGCGAGCGGTGTAACTTCCACAAAAATGGATATTCGTGCGCTGAGCGATGATACCAATATTGTAAAAAATCATCAACAATTAAAAAAAGCGGTAACATCAGCCACATACTGTTATCAGCTAAAACGTATTGATAAGATGGAAAAATAAGAGCCGAAAAATAAATTGATGTCAATACAATAAGTGGTTTTGACATCAAGCCCAACACCAAAAAACCACCTAATTCTTGTATCCAATCGCTAGATGTTCGTTGAGATTTTTGCCAATAACCTCCAATGATTTCCATTATTAAAAATAAGATAAGAATCCCCATAACGAGGTAAATATCCATGTTTGGGATTCCGAAGAGTGCTTTTTCCATTTTAATTATGCTTTATTTTTTCATTTTAGGAGATTTTAAGCAGAGCGTTTTATCATTTTTCACAAAAAAATTAGCCACAAATGCACTAATAAAGGATATTAGTGCATTCGTGGCTATCTACTAAATAACTAAATAAAATTACTTATTCGTTCAAATCCCAGTTGTATTCATTGAATGAAACTTTGGTTTTACCTGTAATAGATCTATTTGAATACTTATTGATAAATGTATTTACATTACCAAAATCTCCTTTGTACCAATCAAATATACGAGAAAGTTTGGCTTTTTTCTTACTGATTTGGTTATGCTTGTTATTTTTAATAAAAGCCTTAGAAGCACGGTCAAGGTCACTATTGAGGCTACTTCCTTTCCAAGCTCGATTACGTAACGGTGGACAAGACTGAGCGGCGCAATTAACAGCAAAATGAATACGCGCTTCTTTGAAACGACCAATTAAGATATTTTTTTCAATATCATTCAGCGCGTATTTTTTTCCTCCAATTGTGATTCTTTTGACATACCATGTTTTTCCTCCATCTAGTTTTAAGATACTTGAAATGGGGTAATTATCAACTATCAAATCGACTGTAAAAGCATTGTAAGCATTAATCCAATAAGCTATTTGGTCGTTTTTGGACATAGAAGAGGTTGGAGAATTATCAGCTAATAAATCTAAATATTGCTGTAATTTAGCTTTGTCACGCTTAAAACCAGCATAGTTTACGACTCCCGTTCCCGAAACGTATTTGCGAAGTAATCCATCCCAAATATCATGAGAAAAAGGTTTTTTGATAATTTTTTTCTCCACTTCCTTTACTACTTTAGGTATAATTTTTTCTTTGACCTCCTTTTGCTTTGGAGCTTCTGCTACTTTTGGTTGATTAGTTGAAGTATTATTTGATGGATTTGATGTTGGTTCATTTGTAACAACATCTTTTGTCTTTTCTATTTTTTTAACGGATTCATCTTTTATTGTTGATGGACTTTTTTTGGGAGGTGAAGTAGGTTGAGTAGCTTCCTTTGGAGAAACTTCAACTTCTTTTTCATTATCCTCTTCTGTAATTACTTCTTCTTTGACTTCAACAGAATCCGAATCTTCTGGTACATCATTTTCTATCGGAGAAGTGATTACCTCTGTATTGTCATCAGAGTTTTTTTCTGCTGTTTCTGCCTTGTTTTGGCAAGAAATCATCAGAATAGAAATACTTAAAAAAATACTAACTATACTTGTTAATGCTATTTTTGTCATTAGCTGTTTTTTATAAAAAATGAAATATAGATTGGCTAAATAATTATGTAACTGGTGTTACGCAATTAATTCCTCATATAGTACGGGCATTTATATAAGTAGTTATAAATAGAAACGTAATATCTGATAGATACGTTGGTAAGAAGACATTTAAAACCATACAAGTCTGATATGATGAAGTCAAGAACCTCAAAATGCCTGATTGAAATCTCTGTTTTTTTTGATGAAAAAAAGAAGTGATAAAGAAAATTACGGTTCTTTATTATTTTGTGGTTTGTCTAAAATTTCGCTTTTTTCAAATGGTTTCTGGTTTCTGCTACCGCTGTTTCGATTAATAGCGGTAGCAGAAACTAAAATCTAGAAACCAGAAGCAAGGACATTTTGAATGACCACATAAAACCAAAATTACTAACTAATTTCTGTTCCGCTATTTATTGAAATAACGGAACAAAATCTAAAAATCAGCCTATTTTAGCTTAACTGCCGTTCCATAAACTAATATTTCGGCAGTGCTTGCCATAATCATAGCTGTTGACATTCTCACATTCAGGATAGCGTCCGCGCCCATTTTTTCGGCATCCATTATCATTCTTTCCATTGCCTGTTCGCGTGATTGAATTTGAAGTTCGGTGTATTCTTGAATTTCTCCACCAACAATACTTTTCAATCCTGCAAAAATATCTCTTCCGACATTTCTGGCTCTGACGGTGCTACCTCTAGCAATGCCTAATATTTCTATGATTTCTTTATTCGGAACGGTTTCAGTTGTTGTAACTATCATTTTTATTGTTTTTATAAAAAAGAAAATACAAATAATGGAAAAAAAATCATCAAAAATTCTACAATCAACCTGTATTTATAGATTGAAGTAAAGTTGTATTGATTTAGAATCAAAAAAGGCAGCATCACTTGCGTAATGCTGCCTTTTTCTATATTGCATAAGTATATTTAATTCAATTCAATTCAAAGTAAAAGTTAATATTAATATATTAACGAGTGTTGAGTGATAGGGAAAAGACTAGTAACGTCCGCCACCGTATCCACCGCCGCCGCCGTATCCGCCGCCACGATTTCCTCCGCCACCGTAACCACCGCCACGGTTTCCACCGCCGCCGTAACCACCACGACCACCACCGCGATTGTTGTTACGTGGTTCAGCTTTCTTAACTACGATTTCGCGACCATCTAAATCTGTACCGTTAAGTGCATCGATAGCTGCTTGACCTTCATCATCTGAAGCCATTTCTACAAAGCCAAATCCTCTTGAACGACCAGTTTCACGGTCAAAAACAACTTTCGCTGAGTCAATATCACCATATTGTGAGAACAACTCTTCTAAATCTTCGCTAGTTGTATTGTAATCTAGCTTTGCTACAAAAATATTCATAATAAAAATTTAAAAAATAAAAAAATATCGTATAATATATATTATTCAACTCATAGGAATTAAATAACAAAATATTTTAAATTAAGTATAATGTTGAAAATTGAAATAGAAGATAGGATAAAAATGAGATGTGATTACCTTTTGATAGGTTTTGAAATTCAACTAACTCTAATTTAGTATAATACCTTAAATAATAATTTTCTTTGGACTTTCTGTTAAGTCCTTCAAAGCATTTTTCAAAATAGTAAAATTATAAAAATAGGTATTAAACTACTTGAAATTATCAATTCAAAAAACTGCTCAGTTCTGATTTGATTAGTGACCACTAAATAGTCTTTTTATTACAGAACTCATTATGAATGCAAATAACACTATAATTATTGAGACTTGCACGTTTTAGCGTATTTTTTTTCAAAAAAACATTTAATTTAACCCTTTTTTAACATAAAAACAGCGATTACCCCAATTTTGAATGAGATAATCGCTAAGTGAATAAACATTTTTTTAAAAAAAATTATTTATACACTACTGTTTTACTATTAATTTTCGAACTTGTTGGTTTTCTGCACGCGCTACAATGACATAATTACCAGTAGCTAATTCACTAATATTCAACCTCTCAGTAAATTGTTCCTGACCTTTATTCATTATCCAAGTTTTCATAGTCTGACCAAGTATATTCACTATTTCGATTGCTATATCACCCGACCAATCATTACTAAATTCTAAAGTAAAATTATCCTCAATAGGATTCGGAAAAACAGCAATATTGCTTTCAATTGTTTCTATTTTTTGAGTACTAATAGGAATAGTAAACTCAATAGCTCCTACATCTGGATCTCCTATTCTAGCCGTTCCATTTATATCAAACATCGGCGCATTGATAGCAACACCGCCATCAATAGCAGGACTAGAGCCAAGTAAACGGTAATCAAAATTAGCTTCATCTCTAAATAACGGGTCAACGTCATTAGCATCTTTTGTACTTGCAAAAAGCGCAGCATTTATCAGGTCACTAACGATATTTCCACCATTAGATATTAAAGTAGGAGAACCTGCTTCTATTACATAATTTAATTTAAATAAATCATAAAGAATAGTATTTTGTAGAACTAATGTAACTTGACCAAGCTCTGAATCTTCCTGCCAAGCGGCAATATTACTACTCAAAAGACCAACATTATTAGCAATTGTGCTATTCATGATAGAAATATAAACGGGTAAAGTATCCCTCGAATTGATTGACATTGCACCTCCTGTTCCTGTTCCATTAGCTATATTATCAGTAATCTGACAATTGGTAATGAATACAGAATCTATATTTGAAACATTGATAGCACCACCTTGATTGTTTGCAATGTTGTCTTTGAAAATACTAGCCGTTACTGTCAATCGGTCTTGAACTAGCTTATCATCATCTGATAAAAATCCAATTCCTGCTCCAATATCTCCAAGATTTAATTCAAAATTAGAATTACTGACTTCTATTAGTGCGCCTTCTAGTGAATAAATTGCACCTCCATTACTCATTGCCGTATTTATAAAGAAATCACAATTATCCACAAAAAGTAAGCTAGAGTCATTCTGAATGAATATTGCACCACCATTATCCGCAACATTGCTTTCAAAGTCCGAATTAGTAATCGTAGTTACTGATTGAAAAGCAATCAATACTCCTGCTCCATTATTTACAGCCGAATTGTTTTTGAATTCGCAACTATCCAAAGTAGTCACATCAGTAGCATAAATACTTGTTCCCCAGACACCAATAAGACCTTCAAATAAACAATTATTGGCTACAACTCCAGTACTTCCATATATACCAGCACCGCGTGTATCTGCTGCTCCAGAGTTTTTGAAAGTACAATGGTTAAAAGTCGTAATATCGCCAACACCACCAGCATAAACACCAGCACCTCTTTCTGCAAAGTTATTATCAAAGTCACAGTAGTTAAAAACGCCTTTTGCAATTAGATAAACGCCACCTCCAAACCTTGCGTTATTGTTAAAAAATATGCAATTCTCAACTAATATATCATCAGCACCACTACCGCGAGGATATAATGAAGAAGCATAATAACCATAGTTTTGTGTGAATTCACAATTACGAATAATTGGCGAACCATAACTCAAAATACCTCCAGCACGTCGGTCATTTCCACTTCCAGAAGCACCTTCGGTTTGACCGTGTTCTATCGAAAAGCCATCAATAATAGTAGAATTACTAATGGTGTCATCAATATACATAACATGTATGTTATTATCAGAGCGATTGTTAGTGAAGTCATCCATAATGTCATCACCGTTTACATCACCACTCAAAATCGTCTTGTTAGCTAGGAAGTCGCGCTGTGAAATAGCCGTCTCCGTTCCTGCAAAACCACCATAGATTTCTTGACCAGGTATGGTCACGTTAAAAGAGCTAGATGAATCCGCTCCAGGAGAATAACTCCCTGCGGCTACCCAAATTTGAGCCCCCGTAGCTGAATTAGCTAATGCGTCTTGCAAATTATTGTAAGCATTTGCCCAAGTAGAACCATCATTATTACCTGATGCACTTGCATTGACATATACTTGCGCATTAGCTGAAAAACTAATCACTAAAATCGCTATAAAAAAACTCCATTGTTTGTATAATTTTTTTTTCATAATTTTTTTTATTGTGTTTTTGAAAATAAAAAAGTAATAGCAGTAAATAATTGAGGTGAAATACTTTCCAGTTTGATGTGAATTATTTAAAAATAGAGCAGTGAATAAAAATGAAGCATAATATATTACGCAATATTTTTATGAAGAAGTTATTTTTTTTTTAAAAGAACTCATAGAGTAACGGAAAATATTTAGACTTAACTACTTACAATACCCATGATAACGCAACTGTGTTATCTTTATAATATTAGTTAAGTTCCGATTTTTTTCATGTAAAAAAAAATAAATATAAATTAATAGTATGTTAAATGACTCTTTTATAAGTTTTACTCCAAGTAATTATTGCACAATTTGCCCTTCTTGTGTAATATCCGTTATTAAAATAAAAATCTAATTTGTATGTTCTACAAACAATTAAGTGTTGATAATTCGTTTATTTTACAAGATAATAGAAATAAAAAAGAATTTAATTAGGATGAAAAAAATATTAACACTGCTTTTCGTACTTGTAACAATTAGCTTTTCGATGGCTCAAATCAATACAGATTTGAAGCATTATGAAGTTTTTCCGACGTTTGATGAAGTACTGCAACGCTATTTTAAAAATAATTCGATTGATATAAAAAAGGTCAACTTTATTGATTTTGCGAAGAAGTCTGACGGCTGGTATATCAAAGAAATGGATTTCAAGAATTGGAAAAACATCAAGAGTGAAGGCAAAATTTGGGATGCAGCAACTCAAAAATGGCTAAATGTATTAGCTTCTCCTGATTATATAACGGTACTAGAAACGGACGAAACACTTATCAATTATGCCATCAAAGAGGTCAAAAAACGCTTTACTAATAACTATTTTGATATTGCCCCCGTTTATGGTTACGATGGTTATGAGGAAGATATTTTTCAGATTTTAGGTGATAAAAAGGGGTTGCCCGTTGAGCGACTTGACATTTTGGCGCGTGCTTATTCAGAGGTTTGCGATAAAATGATGCAACGCATTCCTTCGACGAAGTATGAACGTAATTTTGATGCTTATTTAAAAAGCTTTGATACTAAGGTGATTTCAGAGCAAGCCGTCAAAGATTACGTTTTTTTTGCAGATAAAGCGATTAAAACCTTTGGCGAGATGGTAACCCGTTTTCCTGACTATTATACTATTGTAGGTAATATCAAGGTTAAATATTGGAATGAACACGTTGCCAAATTCTATGACTTGATTCAACTCAAACAGTTTGACATTGCCAAAAAATACATCCAAAAACCATTATACGACCCTTTTTTGGTGAGTTATGGTCAAAATATTCTGAATAGCTGCACACAGGATGCAATCTTGTTTACTCATGGTGATTTGGATACTTACACAGCCATTTACGCGCAAGCGAAACTCAAAACAAGAACAGATGTCAGTGTAGTCAACTCAGGTTTGATTAACTTAGATTATCACCTCAGGTTTCAGGTCAAAGAGAATAAACTGCCTCATTCGATGCCACTAAAAGCCTATAAAGAGACAATTAAAGATTATGTTATCTTTGAGAATAAACCAGATACAACAGCATTTTTAAATTATACAAATGCTGTAAAAACTGATGCAACAGCATTTCAACACTCATCAGACTATGGTGTTTTATTAGCAATGCCAAGTAGAAACATCGCAATTCCTGTCAAAAATAAAGCAAATATTGTATTAAGATTTGGCGGCACTTTCGCCGAAGAAAAACAAATAAATAGTAAATTTGGCTTGAATGTAATGACTCCAGCGCAGTTTTTCACTTATGATGTCATTGCAACTAATCAATGGAAACGCCCAATTTATTTTAGTATGGGAACAAATACTTATTCGCGCGTTTTCTTGAATTCCTATATGCATCAGGAAGGTTTGGTGATGCAATTAATACCAAAATTGGGGATAGAGCAAGATAAAAGGCAACTTTTGAACAACGTTCTAAGGTATCAAATGTCTGAACCTAACAGCATTTATACCAATAAAAAGCAACCAAACACAGCCTATGTTCAGTATTTATATCTCTTTTTTGATGCTACCCGAACAGCCAAAAAGCTCGCTAAAGAGGATGAATTGAAAATGTTAATAGAGGCTATTTTAAAGTTTTTTCCTTATAAAAAAATGAGTTATCAAGATTTTGGGGCATTTATAGCAGAAGATTGTTATGCTTTGGGTAAAAATAAAGCTGGCGATGCGATTGTTTTGCAGCGCGCCAATTATATTGCTGCTCAGTTGGCTGATGATAATACGCCACTTTCTACCAAAAAGAAGTTGCTTGGTGAAGCTAATTTCTTGGTGAGTGTGGCTGGAAAATCTCAACAAACTGGCTTTTTGGAGCGTATTCAGAAAATTGTAAAGTAATTTTTTTCGTTCTGTCCTATTTTAAGTGACTAGTTATCTAACCCCGAATGGGGTTAAATTTGAGTAGCCACGGGTTGC
>CAKZLT010000434.1 GCA_937127195.1 uncultured Saprospiraceae bacterium | reverse complement strand
ACTTGCTAATCTTCGTTCTCTTTCTCTATATATTCTTTATATGCTTTTCGCTCCTCTAGGGATAATCTTAGTTTACCCGATTTTACTTCTGCTTTGGGCAATTCGGCTGCTGTAAAGTCTTCTTGAACTGTTCCATTTTTCAGGAAAAATATCCATTCATCTAATTCATTATTGACTTTTGCTTCATCAAATAAACCTAAAAGGTCTTCATTGAAATATCCTAACAATTTTTCAAACGAAGAGTAGTCAGTTTTTATATCTTTGAAATGTAAAGTACCTTTTGTTTCTTGATACATTACAGGTGGTAAAGTTTTTTTTACTTGAATACTTGGATGAGAACTTACTTGTTCATCTTCTTTTGGAACATAGATAATTATCTCTTTTGTAATGTGTTCATATTTTTGTTCAATATACTTTATAAGGTTATAGTTATCTTTTTCATAATCTGGAATTTCATTTTCATCTTGATATTGAGTATACCATTCAGGGTCAGAGAACCAATATAACATCAAGGCAGTTCCTTTATCACAATCCTTATCGTCTAATATTTCATATAAACCTTCGTGTCCAAAATCCCAATTATACCTACGACCTCTTATGTATAATCTTTTAGTACGATTTAAATTTTTCGCCATTTAATTTTCCTTTTAATCACACCCAACAACAAACATATATGCACCTTTCCTTCTCCTACACTTCCAAATACTTCATCAAAGAATCATATCTATCCTGCAAAGACTGCGTATAATCATTTTCTTGAAAAGAAGCTTTTACATTATAATTAAATCGCTGAAAAGTATTGATAATCGCTCGGAGTTCTTGTCGATTGATTTTTAGGGTGATTTCCACCAAATTGGCATTGGTGCGAGAAGTAACCAAAGAACTCAAAATAGAAGCACCTTCGGATTCTACCAATCTTGCGATTTCGCTCATAGAATAGTCGCGACTATTCACTTCTATAATCAAAATACCTCCTGGCTGTTGCATAGAAGCTGATTGAGCAAAATAATTCAACAAGCTCTCATGGGTAATTACGCCCAAATAATTCAATTCTTGTTCGACAACAGGAATAACCGACAAGTTGAGTTGAATAACCTTTTTGATAACTTCGTAAATATGTTCGTTCGCCATAATGAAAGGTCGGCGAAGTCCCAAATTATGAGCTTTGATAGGTAATTCAGGTTGGTCTAAATCAAAAATATCATCTTCTGAAACCAACCCAATCAACTTCCCCTCTTCGATAATCGGCAAATGAGTAACATGAAAATCACTCATCCAATTCAAGGCTTTATCACCCGAATCGGTTGTTTTTAACGGCGGAATATTGTTAGATATTAATTCTCTAGCTACCATAAAAGGTGTTACTTATTTTGTTTGAGTTTGCTTATTTTACAAACTATCCTATATTCATAACGATTCGACTTCGTTAAAAGTTTGCTTTTAATAAGAATCATTATACTAAATGTACTCATCCATTTTTAAAAAGCAAGGAAAAAGAGAAACTTTTTATAAAAGGAAGTAGATTTAAGACAAAAGTCTTTTACAAATATTAATTTTTTTATCTTGTAAACGCAATCTTTTATTTTTGCCAATCAACCTTAATCGTCAGTCCAGTTAATAATGAATATAGCCAGTCGAATATACAAATCACTCAATGTCATGGAAGGTGAAAGAATGGCAATTTCTTTGCTGTTGACTCATTCCTTTTTTATTGGCGTGTTTTTATCATATTACTTAGCTTACGCAAATGGTGCTTTTTTGAAAGCCTTTGATGCCGAAATGCTGCCTTACACCTATGTTTTATCAGGTATTGCGGGCTTCATTGCATCAGCTATTTTTAGTCATTTTCAAAAAAAAGTCGCTTATTCTCGCGTGATTATCGGTGTATTAGCAACCATATTTTTATTGATTGTGAGCTTCATTGTTGGCATTGCCATTATTGGCGAAGCAGATTGGTTAGTCTTTGTCATGTTTGTTGGTTTGATTCCTGTCTTTGGGTTGGTCGCCATTCAATATGGCGGAATGACAATGAAGCTGTTTGACTTGCGTCAAGGAAAGCGATTATATGGAATTATTGCCTCTGGCGAAGTGATTTCTTCGATTATTTGGTTCTTTACCATTCCAATTATTTTACCTTTTTTGGGCGAAACGTGGTATTTGTTAGTTGGTTCATTGATAGGTTTAGGGCTAGGTTTGTTCTTTCAATGGGTGATTATAGGAAAGTTTTCTAAGCAATTGAGCGTAAAACCAAAGGTTGATACAGCTCCTAAACCTGAAGCCAAAAAAGAAAAAGGAAGTATCGCGGCATTGCTTAAAAATAGATATTTTTCATTGATATTTTTCTTGATGATTCTATCAACTTTGGGGCGCGTCTTTACTGATTATAGCTTCATGGGCGTAGCTAAAGAAACCTTTGCAGATAATTTAGCTGCCTTTTTTGGGGTTTTCTTTGGGTTATTAAAAGTGATTGAATTAATTACAAATACCTTTATTGCTGGACGATTATTGAGTAAATACGGTGTTCGATTAGGCTTGATTATTTTACCATTTTTGATGATTATTTTTGCAATATTTGGAGTGATTAGCTACTGGATGGGCGCAGCTTCAATGATATTTTTGGCATTAGCCATGAATAAATTGTTTGATAAAACGGTCAGAACATCGCTAGAATCACCTTCTTTCAAAACGCTCTACCAGCCACTCGACGAAGCAACCAAATTCAAAGTGCAAGCCCAAACAGAAGGCAACGCAGGTCAAATGGCCGTTTTCTTAGCAGGTGGTTTATTGATACTTTGCAACTTCATTTTTCCGAGCTTTACCATTATGCAATCAACTTATTTGCTTTGCGGGATTTTGGTGGTTTGGCTATTCGTTGCGTCAAGTACCGTCAAAGAATATCGAAATATTGTAGTTAAAAAATTATATGATTATAAAGGTCAAGCACCAACAGAAATACCACAAAATGGTGCAAAAATGATGGTAGAAGGCTTGGAGGATACACTAGAAGTTCAAGAGAAAACCGTTCAATTTTTGAGTCAATACAATCCGTTAGCTTTATTTCCTTTTCTTTTAAAAATGCTTAAAAGTGACTCAAAAGCCATTCAGAATAGAGCATTAGACATTATTATAAAAAATAAACTGTCCGATTTTAAAAGCATTTTAAAAGCAAAAACAACAAACGACGGAAGATACCAACAGCAATTAATCAATTTAAAACGTGATTTTGAGATAATTGAAAAACTAGACGAACGAACAATTATTGATTATATCAACTCGGACGATTCGGAAAAACATTTACTGGCCATTCAAGCAATGCACCGATTAGAGCATAATAATATTGGTTATTTGACAGAGAAGTTACTTTACGATACTAACGAAAATGTTGGATTAGCCACGGTTGATTTTATAGGAAAACAAACTGATACACCGCCTTTTGAGGTTTTGGCGAGCCATTTGAGTGGTGATTTGTTAGGAAGATTGTCTTATTTTCAACTGACTCAATCCAAAGCAAATATTGTTCATTCGTTGAGTCAAGCATTTAATTATCATGAAACGGAAAATCGTTTTGATAATAATAAGCATTTACTTTTGATTAAGATTTTAAGGATTTTAAAAGAAAATGGCTCGGATGAAGCAAAAATCATTTTATTAAATAAAATCTCATATAGCGATTACGAAATCCGTCAAGTGGCAATTCAATCTTTAAAAGCCTTAGATTTTCAATCAGAAAATGCCCGCCTCATCGTCAAACAAGCTATCGAGGCGACTACGCAGCATTGCGCTTGGATAACGGCGACGAAGCTGGATATGGTAAAGGCTGGACAACAAAATTCTATTATTTGGAAGGCTATTGAAATGGAATTGGAAGTTGCCCGAAATGAGATTTTTGACCTCTTATCCTTCATTTATGACCGAGAAGCGATTGCACAAATCGTTACGAATTTGAATAGTAACTTGCCCGAAAGGGAGGTTTTGGCAATCGAAATGAGCGATATTTTATTAGAAGAAGATATTAAGGAAATTACTTTTCCGATTATTGACCGAATTTCGGATTTTGAACGCTTAAAGCAACTTCATCAGACTTATCCGCAGATGCGTTTTGATTATAAAGAGCGTTTGAAGGATATTATTAATTATAATTTTTCGAGAATTAGCTCTTGGACAAAGTGCATCGCGATTCAAGCATTACAGGAAGAAATGTCCAATGAAGTGCCAATTGAAATCCTTGCTCAAACTTACAATCCAAACGAAGCACTAAGAGAAGTGGCATTTGTAACGATTTTTGAAGTGGATGAAAAGCGTTATTATAAACATATTCAAAATGAAAAAACAGCCAATCAAGTTCGGTTAAATCAGATTGTTGGTCTTTTGCCAAATGACTCAATGGATAAAATTGCGATTGAAAAAGCAGTTGTTTTAGAAAAATTAAAAGGTTTTTCTAAACTTTCTAAAATATTATTATTAAAAATAGCAGGCATAAGTCATACATTAAAAGTCAATAAAAACGATTTTTTAGAATCAAATCAGGCATTTCAAAATAGGACTTATATCCTTATTGAAGGAAGGCTCGAAGCAAATTCTTCGAGTAATATATTTACTTATCAAAATGGCGAAATACTAGGGCTTTTTGAATCCATTAATTGGGCAAAAGATAAGATTGAGGCATTAGAAAATAGCTATTTGGTTTATTTTGAAACCGATCAATTATTAGAATTGATACAGGTTTATGATGAATTGGCAAATATTATTTTTAAATTTTATATCAAAAATAAGGAAGAAATAGAAGAAGAAGAAGAGAAACTTGTGGCTGAGCTAACAAATAAGATGAATACAGCGATGTAGTAAGTTAATAAGTACTACTGTTTGTAGTGATAAATAGCAAAGCGAAGGGTGCATAACAAATTGTCGCATATTAGATTTACTTGGTTAAGCCTCGTGAGAGAAGTTGCGAAATCTTAAAGATTTGGCAAATCTGTTTCACGCAGCCCATTTGCCAAATCTCCAAGATTTCGCAAATGTTCTTCTACCATTACGACAATTTGTTATACTCTCAAGCCAAAAGGCCTCTTTAAAAAAAACGTTTTTTTGTTATCTTTATAAAAATTATATAAATCTACCTACTGCTTGTAGAAAACGCTCTAAATTTCATAATCAATTATCTGTTAAGACTTGTAGAATAACTCAAATATGAAAATAGAATTATCTCATGATATACTAGCTCGGAAGATCTATGAAAAGTCATCGTCCGAAGATAAGATGTTGCTCAAGTTAGAGAACCTTATCAAAAGCGACTATGAGCGTTATCAAGAGAGAAATCTTTTGATGGCTAGTGAAGATTATGAGTATGTTTTTCCTTTTTTGGATAATTTGACAATCACGGCAGAAGAGCGTGATTTCGTAGATAGAAGTGGTAGAAGCATTAAAAGGAAGCAACGAACTTTAAATATTATCATCATTGCTGTAATTGCAATGTTGGCACTTTTTGGAGCTTTGGCGTCTTATCAGTCTTATTTGGCTAGCGAAAAAGCAATGTTAATTCAAGATAAAAATAATACACTCAGAAAGCAAAGTCAAGATTTAAAAGATAAAAGTGAGGAAATTTCGGCGAAAAGTGATTTTATTAAATCGCAACAAAAAGACCTTAGATTAGCTTACGATAAAGCAATTCAGAAAGAAAGAGAAGCACAGCAGGCGGTCGTTATAGCCGAAAAACTAAGAAAAATTGCGGTCAAAAGTGCCATTGAAGCACGAAACCAAAAGGAAGCCGCAGACTCTTTAAGAGAACAAGCCGTTCTTCAGGTAGAGTTGATTAAGCAGCAAAAAGAAGCCGCAGACTCCTTGAGCCTCGAAGCTCTTCGTCAAGCAGCGATTGCTTTGAAGGAAAGTGGAAGAGCTGACTCTTTATTGAAAATTGCCATTATAGAAAAAAAGAAAGTTAATAAACTGAGAGACTTATCTGAGGCAAGAGTAAAGGCAAATCAGGCGATTCGACTCATTCAGGAAGGTAAAATATTAGAAGGTGCTAATCTAAGTATTGATGCACACGAATTGAATTTAACGCGTGGTGGACCATATCAAAATGCAGATTGTTATGCCGCATTGGATAGAGCTTATCAAACCTTCGAACGACAAAAACGTGACCAGCTAAACGATAGAGAAATTCCTCAACTGTACAAAGCGCACAGTGCTGCAATTCGCTGCATATCAACAAATTATACTAATAAAAGAAAAAACATCACGGCTTATGCAACAGAAGACGAAAAGGTCTATGTTGTAGATGGAAATGGTTACCAACGAATTAATATTTCTGACCGACCACGCTCCATCGCTTTGAGTCATGGAGGTAAATTATTATTAGTTGGAACTTATGCGGGTAAGTTGTTAGCTTATGAATATATCAACGAAAAATACGAGAAGTTAAGGTTTACAAGCCGAGAATATTCCAATTCTATTGACTATATTCAGGTGGTAGAACCATTTAGAGGAGCTTATTATATTGCTTTTTCGGATACTAAAAATATTCATTTAGGCTCTATTACTTTTAGAGCTACGCGCAATCGTTTCAAAAAAGAATTAAGCGTTAATATACAAAGTAGTTTTAAGTTGAATCGCCTCAAAACCGCCTCTTTTAGTAATGATGGCAAATACTTTGTTGCAGTAAATAGTCAAATTGCACAAGTATTTGAAATCAATTATAACTTTCCTAAAATAGACTTCACAACCAGTTTATCAAAACCTTTTCTACTAAAAAAACAAGCAATTACGGCCGTTTCGATTGGTTTTGACGAAAGTAACAATAGGTACTTGATGGCATTCGGTCTTAAAAACGGTACTATTCGGATAGCGGATATTAATGAAATGAACTGTCTGATTAATAATGAAGGCTGTGAATTTGAAGCACAAACCGAGCATAAATCTGCGATTACCAAATTGATTTTTAATAAAAAAGGTGACCAATTAATTTCTTCGAGCTTGGATAAAACAGCCAAAATCTGGAATATTGCCAATATCAAAGAGGAACGAATTCCGTTGGTTGACCACCGAAAATGGATTTGGGATATTGCCTATAATTATCAACAAGATGAAATATACACGGTTAGTGAAGACCGTTCGATATTAGTTTGGGTAAGTCGTCCAGAGATTTTAGCGCGACGAGTAAAAAAGCATTTGAGTAACTTTGAAGGAGATGAAAAGAAAATCAAACCGATTCCTTTTCGCACCGATTCGCCCTTTAAAAATTAGACGCTTAAAAAATTATTTTTTATATTATGTTTTTTATTAAAGTATTCTTTAATACATTTGTTTATCTGTTAGGGAGTAGGCAATAAATAAGCTACCACAAAGAACGACGTTGTTTTTTATTTAGACAAGGCAAAAAATGCAGTCCTAGCATCGCTAAGGCGAGTATTTTTAACACCGTATAAATGAAAAACAATAAGTTCGACTGGTAGGTTATTTTTTGCCTAACCCCTAACTATTCAGAACAG
>CAKZLT010000433.1 GCA_937127195.1 uncultured Saprospiraceae bacterium | reverse complement strand
AAAATCATTTACATTTTTTACGTTAAAGAGGAACCTGAAGCACAATGACCGACGGGTAGAGTGATAACAAATAGCAACCCATGAGGTGTATTATTTTCTGCATAAATATAATAATCCGTAGTCATCGAATTGATAACTATATCTGCTCCAAAAACGTTATCATTCGCTGCACCGTCATTATGATTTCCATCATCAAACATTTCTACTTTCTGAAATGGCGCACCATCTTCACTACGATACCTTAAATATGCATTTTGTTCATCAGTCACTGTAGCTGTTATTGTAACGGTATTGCCTATTGCAGGCGCACCATTAGAAACAGTAACATTACTGATTGATGGTTCGGTTGCCGTGAAGTCACTCTGAGACATCAAATAAGTATATCGACCATTCATCAAACTCGTAATTCCTGGGATGACACTACCTCCACCAGGACCACCTCCGCTACTAGTTACATCAGTAGTGAGATTTGAGTTGAATTGAGCATAAGTATAAAACTTATTTGGGTCAGCTTGAACAGAAGCATCTATTGTACTTCTTAAACTTTGAGCCATCGTATAATAAGAACCATTATTCGTGAAATTCTCTGTAAGAATGGTTTTTAAATGCGCCAAATACATTTTCTTATAAGTAGGAACAGCTAATAACTTACTAACCAATGGATAATCTGTGTCACTCAAATGAAGCAAATGACTCATTTGTTGTTTTGCTGCGGTGCTATTTAGATTACTACTTCCTGTACCTGAAAAAACTCCAAAAGACTCATTCAAATCCCAAACTACTGATAAGAATCGACCAAAATCATCGCGATATAAGTAGTAATTTTGAATAAATCGACCGATATAACTATCCAAATTAACAATAGTATTATCAAAAGCCAACATCCATAGCGCTCTATCTACATCCAGTATTGCTTCTATATCTGCCGTATGATTCTGCAATGTATCACATAAGTCAATCATTTCTTGCCAACCAGCATCGGACTTTAATTCATAAGAGTCATAATAACTCGTACTGTCTTGTCCTAGATACACCAAATTTGGGTAATCTGAGCTTTGTGGTCCTGCACCTGCTGGCGGACTACATTTGAAAAAAGCATTATTTTTCGAACCAAATCTATCTTTTACAAACGTCTTAGAAATAGCTTCTGTATTAGAATACAAGCCAATTAAAGTTCCGTTTACATAAAGGTTAGAGTGATTTGCCAATGGCGCTTCCATATATTGTCTTGCAACTTGATAAGCCAATACATCTCGTAAGAACGAAGGGTCTTTATATACATTAGCTAACTTAATGTCTTTGTATCCTTGATAGTCGTGGTCTTTATAAGTATCTAGTTCGATATGCCAAGGATTCTTCACTTGATTAGCTCGATAAGTACTATTTCCTTTAAATTTTACCCCAACGCTATCAAAAACAACTCCATTAATATTCACGCTGTCCGCCATGATATAATCTCCTGTTGTAGAATAGGCATTGTCCATTAGTTGATCCCAATTACTTTGAGCAATATGTACTTTTATTTCTTGTACCGTTGCCATATCATAGAAGTCTTGACCAAATGAAAGTGTCGCTTGCCCAAGAAGTAAAATGAGTAGGTAATTTTTTAATCTAAATTTTGTCATGTTGTTTATTATTAAATTTGAATTTGAACTATCTTAGACGAGTATCCTAAAAAAAACCTTTGCTTGAATCCCAAAAAAATAATTTTATATTTTGAAGAATGGTATTATAATATTTTCAAGTCTCTGACTTGTTGCTTATATTTTGTCTGATTTCAAATCTTTCTTTATTGAAGGTTATTCACTAATTCTATCATTATACTCATTTGGAACGAAAAATTATACATATTGACATGGACGCTTTCTACACCTCAGTAGAACAGCGCGACAATCCTGACTTACGCGGAAAACCCGTTGTAGTTGGTGGTTTGAAACGCGGCGTTGTGGCATCTGCGAGTTACGAAGCACGTCAATATGGTATTCGTTCGGCAATGCCTAGCGTTACGGCTTTACGAAAATGTCCGCATTTGATTTTTACTAAGGCTCGTTTTGATGTGTATAAAAGTGTTTCTCAACAGATTCGAGCGATATTTTTGGAATATACGGATTTGGTAGAACCGTTATCGTTGGATGAAGCGTATCTCGACGTAACTGAGAATAAAAAAGGCTTAAAATCTGCCATTTTTATTGCTCAACAAATCAGAAAAAAAATATTTGAGGAAACGCAATTGACTGCTTCGGCTGGTGTTTCTATTAATAAATTTGTTGCAAAAGTGGCTTCCGACATCAATAAACCCAATGGCATCAAAGTGATTTTGCCCGATGAGGTTATTCCTTTTTTAGAAAAATTAAAAGTAGAAAAGTTTCATGGTATCGGAAAAGTCACTGCTGAGAAAATGCACAAATTAGGTATTCGGACAGGCTTTGATTTGAAACAACGTACCGAACTAGAATTATTACAACGCTTCGGAAAGTCGGGGAAATTTTACTTTAATATCGTTAGAGGAATTGATAATCGAAGTGTCAACCCTAATCGAATTCGAAAATCAATCGGTGTTGAAAGAACTTATAACGAAGACATCACTGAGATTGAAATCATGGAGGAGAAAGTTCAATTCTTAGCAGAGAAGCTTTTTTCTTATGTCGAAAAACACCAACGCTCTGGTCGAACTTTAACACTCAAAATCAAATACGCCAACTTTGAAACGGCGACTCGAAGCCGAACTTTAAATTACGATTTGGAAACTTATGAAGCCATTTTCAATCTAGGAAAAACGCTTTTACACGAAAATATGGAAGATGATGTTCGTATTCGATTGCTGGGTTTGAGTATTTCTAACTTACGAGAAGAAGAAGAATTTGGAGGAAATCGACAGTTGAAATTACAGTTCCCAAAAGAAGCCTGAATTAATCTAATTAATTGGGAATTAAGCGTCGAACGCCTTCAAGGTATCCGACGCTTGTGGTCAAAGTATTAATGTAACCAATCCACGCGAGCATTTTTATACTTCGATTTTGGTAATTGTTTTCTCATTCCTGTAATTGTTTTGACTGGTCCATCGACCAAAAACCAACCAACTACTCTAGATGGAATTCCGACAGGATTTGCCATATATTGGTAAGTCATTTTTGTTTTATTGGCTGTAATTGGCGTAAAAGTCCAATAGCCGCTAGCTTCCGTGATGCGAACGTGTTTTGTCTTTTTATATATTCCTTTGGTTGCTTTGATGTTCATTCGGACAGAATTGTCTTTATTTTTAATGAAAGAACTTTTCGATACAATATCGCGATTGCTCAGTGGCCATGGCAAATACATTTCATAATATAAATGGCGACTTTTGTTGTTTATTTGTTTGACTAATTGACATTTATTAATGTTGGTCATCCAGTTTGGATGATTTTCATAATCTTGAAGCAATGCAATAATTGCATCAACGGAATATGGTAGTGTTATTTCTGTTTTGAATTCTTTTAGATTGCCGTTTGTTCTGGTATAAACCACCAAACCGTCCTTATCATGCTTTTTTTGCCATTTTGAAGGAGGTGAAAAGCTGCTAAAAAGCACTAATGCAAATAATATTAGACTGTATTTTTTTATAGTTTTAGTAGTAGTCATACTTATTTTTTTGAAAAAAGTAAAATAATTCGATGCTTTGACGAAGCCTTAAAATAATCGTCACTAATAAGTTTTTTCTTAAAAGAAGTAAATATAAAAAGAAAGGTAAGCTAACAATTAGCTTACCTTCCTTTTATCAAGTTCTAAAAATATTTATACTAAATCTAGTTAAAAACAACCGAATTGTTACTATTATTTCCGCTATCACTAGCCGCAGGAACATCTAAAGCTAATGGTTCATCAATATCATCAGTAGATGAATCATCATCATTTAAAGCATCTACTACATCAATAACAGCAGGTGGCTTTGGTAAATAGTGTTCATCATATTTTATAACAAAGCTAGCTAAT
>CAKZLT010000432.1 GCA_937127195.1 uncultured Saprospiraceae bacterium | reverse complement strand
ATTCAAAACGGCTAATTCTATATTATAGCCTTCTGTTGCATAAAAAATATTATCCCTGCTATCATAATTCGCAACTAATCCAAGGCTAGAAATTAAACCGCCCTGATTTCCATTTATATTATCGTTTACCAATTTGCCAGTTACCTCTTTTGCTCTAATATTAAAATTATCCATCCAATAACGAAAACCAACATAGAGGTTGGGGTATATTTTTTTGAGCGCGTTTAGACGAACACGCGGATATTGTGCGGTATATCGTTCGCGCTCATCAGGCAAATTATTTCCTACACCGTAGAAATAATAAAAATACCGATAATAACCGAGTTCACCATAAATATTGTAAGTACTATTTTTAAAAAATAACTGAAAAGGCAAGTAAGAAAGGATTTGGTTTTCTTGTGTGTATGCGCCACCAATTTGTATTTGAGATGGTCGAGCAGAGTCAGGTTGATTGCGAAATCGAAAAGCATATAGAGCTGCTGCTCCGCCTCCAAGTCGGGTTTCTGGAGAGTAAAAGATTAATGGTAAAACAACAAAACTACTTTTTCTGATGAAGGGTTTTGTCGTATCCTTTTGAATATTTGGAATAGATGCAAAGGCATTTATTGATAGGCAAACTAAAAAAAAGAGAAGAATTGATTTCATAGTAATAAACTTAATGCTTATTTGATATACGTCAAAAAAACAATATTGGATTACTTGAATTAATTGATTTTGAATAAAAAAAAGCTTTGAAGTACAGGACTCCAAAACTTCATAAATAAACTTTTGATGATTACAACAGGTTTTCTTTAGAATACTTTTATTGTATTAAAATGCTTTTTGAAATCCTGCCATTTGAAGTGTTTAACACAACAAAATAAATACCTTTGGCTAATTGCTCTGTTTCTATTCTAATTATATCTTGGCGGTCAGAATTAATCTGATTAAGGACAACTTGACCATTTGAGTTGATTAGCGCAAAATTTTCAATTGAATTATCTTCAATCGAAATATTAAAATAATCTCTGGCTGGTAATGGAAAAATGTTAATATTCTTCTCCAACTCAAGTATTTTTGTGTTGGCTGTTTGCTCAGCTTCACTTTGGTTATTATTTAAGCAGTCCGCTTTTTCTGAGTTATCATTTCCTCCATTGCCATCATATTTCATAATATCATCCTCTATCACGAAACTGAAAATATTATCTGTAATGATTGGAAGAACCGTTTTTGAGGCAACAGAAGCCAAAGGCTTTTTTACGACTTTTGTTTTTTGAGTAATGACACTAACTGAGGTTGTTGTTTGAGCGAAGACACTTGTAGTAAAAATGCAAAGTCCTAACAAGGTTAATAATTTACTAATATTTCTGGTTATGCACATACATCATTGATTTTTGCTCATAAATAAGCTGTGGATAAATTAAATCAAATTTCGTGTCTCTCTAACTAACATAATGAAAATGAAGCTACTATTCTTTTAAATTCTATTATCTCTAATAAAAAATACACTTTATCTTTCTTCTTGAAGCAATTATTTGGTTGAATATCTTAGTTAAGGGATTATTTCTTGACTGACGACTAAGCCCTAAATAAGATTTTTTTTGCTATACAAAATCCTCTATCATTATTGAATTGTGTGTAAAGCATTGTTTTGATTAAAGTCAAAATCATCTTTCCTAAATCTATTAAAAAATGAATAATCGACTCTAATTTTACAAATATCTAACAATATTTTACAATAGTAAAATACAAAAAAGATAATTTGTACAAAGTATTTTTTCTCTTCTTCTATACAAATATCTGATAATTAAACGTTTAACAATTAAAAATGCTGCTTTTTGTACAATAAAAAAATATTTTTAATTTTAAAGAAATTTATAAAAGCAAGATAATGTTTGGATATGGTCAATAATAAATTGGTTTCGATGTTTGAGACCTTTTCAAAATATGAGTTGAATCGGTTTCGAAAGTATCTCATTTCACCTTTTTTTAATGAAAACGAAAAAATCGTTCTTTTGTTTGATTTGCTAGATGAACATCTTCGAAACAACTTAGAGCAAATACAAAAAAAGGAAGATTGGTATGACTTTGCTAGACTTGCATGGACTAAAATATATGAAAGAAAAGCGTATGATGATGTAAAATTTAGACGATTATGTTCTGATTTGACAAAACTGGGGCAAGATTTTATTGGGTACAAAGAATATGAATTGCAACCTCTGACGCAGTATAATCATACTTTGACAGCCTTGAATGAACGAAACTTAAACAAACATTTTTTGGCAGTGGAGCGAAAGGCGAGAACGGTTGATAAAAAGGAACGATATAGAAATGCTGGTAGTTTTTTGGAAAATTTTAGACTAGAATATGAGCGTCATAATTACTTGGAACGGAATGCGGCTCGGCATAGTTTTCAGGGGAATCAAGTACAAGCAGATTTTTATTTGGATTGTTATTATTGGTCAAATAAGCTCAAAATGCACAGTGAATCCCTTAATAATCGAACAATTCTGAATATTGATGCAGATATTAATTTGATTAATGATTTGTTAGAGCAAGTTCAGGGTAGTCGATTAATCAAAGTGCCTGCAATAGCGATTTACTATCATATTATCATGACTTTTCAGGGAGAAGACACCGAAAAACATTTTACAGAATTGATTACTTTGATAGAAAAACACGGACATCAGTTTCCTCAAGGTGAACTACGTTCGATATATGTTTTTGCTCAAAACTATTGTATTAGAAAGATTAATACAGGGCAATTAATGTATTATGAGCAATTATTTAGCATTTACAAAGCATTGTTAGAACGAGAAATCATTTTTAATAAAAAAGAATTATCCTCTAGTAACTATAAAAACATAGTAACGGTTGGTCTATTTGTTAAGCAATTTGATTGGATTGAAGAATTCATTTATAAATATAATCAAAAACTACCAAAAGCTTATAGAAATAGCTCGCTGAACTACAATCTGGCTAACCTATTTTTTAATAAGGCAGAATATGATAAAGTGATTGAACAGCTTCAACAAATGGAATACAAAGATGCTTTTGATGGTTTGAGTAGTCGATGGCTTTTATTAAAAACCTATTATGAATTGAGTGAAATAAATGCTTTTGAGGCTCTTACTGATAGTTTTTCTATTTTTATTAGAAGAAACAAATCACTCTCTGATAGAAATAAAGGTAAATATTTGAATGCAGTTCGTTTTATTTCTAAAATAATGAAAATCTCATATAGTGGCGAACGAGCTTATGACAACTTGCACCGACAATTATTAGAAGCTAAGGTGATTATAGATAAGCGTTGGCTACTCAAAAAATTGGAAAATATTAAAAAGTAGGTTGTCCGCTGTGGATTGGCTACCGCGGCTAATTCATACTAATAGCGGCAACCAACCCATAACGCACAACCCAAAAAACTAATCCACTAATTGTAACCTAATCATTGTACGATCATTGGTTAGAATCAAATTGGTTGAAGTCATTTTATAACTGAAAGTATTCGATAATAAGCCTTGAAAAGCCATATCTTCTTTTGAATCACAACACATTTCTGTACAGGCATCCGCCGAAAAGCTAATCTTCACCTTACCCGCTTTATAGTTACCTCCACACCTGTTTTTACTCAATTTAGTGCCTAGTTTACCTTCTTCTCCAAAGGTTACTATTGGATTATTTTTTGGAAAAGCATAAAGTGCATCTCCATCTTTTAGTTGAGTCACCTGATATTTTTTGCCGATTAAAGCTTTCGGATTGTTTTTGATAAAATCCTCTTCGCTCGTTTCAACTTTAGAAGTTGGCTCTGAGTTATCGGAAGAAACGCTAGAAACTTTTGGTGATTTGCAATTAACTAAAAAAACGGTCATTATTATTAAAAATAGGTATTTCATAAGATACTTAGATTGATTGTAAAGGTTCAAAAAATAAAAAATTCTCTGTGTTATTAAGGTTATTCAAAAAATAAATAAAAAAATTTCTTCAAAGGACGGAATTTTTTTCTGCTTAAAAGGCTCTTTTATTGAATAATTTGGGCTGAAATTGGAATAGTTTCTTTTTTTAAACTAAAAAATAACTTTATCGTTGTTTATTCTTGAATGTAATACGAATTAATTCGTTATTTTTGTTAAAATAAAATATACTGATTTTTCAAGTGTGACTGTAGAGAGAGCGCTAAGTGTTGATTTTGAAAACTTTGAAAACAATACATTTAATGTTGTTACTGAGCTAACTTATAAAAATGGTGATGAAGAATTTAGACCAGATATAATTCTTTTAGTTAATGGTTTACCATTAGTTTTTATAGAGGTTAAGAAACCTAATAACAGAGAAGGGATTATTGCAGAGCGTAACAGAATTAATAAACGTTTCCAAAATAAAAAATTTAGAAGGTTTGTAAACATTACACAATTAATGGTATTCTCAAATAATATGGAATACGATAGTGATGATATGGATACTATACAAGGTGTATTTTATGCATCACCATCATATCACAAACCAATATTTAATTATTTCAGAGAAGAAGAAACGTTTGATTTAAATAGTCTTTTATTACCTGAAAATGATGCTACAGAAAATGAAGTTCTAAAAGATAATAACTTAGTTATTATTAAGCACTCACCAGAGTTTTTAACTAATAAAGATTCCAATACACCAACAAATAGAGTCTCTACCTCTTTGTTTTCTAAAGATAGACTATCTTTTATTCTACAATATGCAATTGCATACGTAAATGAAAGCTCAGGCTTACAAAAACATATAATGCGTTATCCTCAATTATTTGCAACCAAAGCAATAGAGAATAAATTAAATGAGGGTATAAGAAAAGGAATCATTTGGCATACACAAGGAAGTGGTAAAACAGCATTAACGTATTACAATGTTAAGTTTCTAACAGACTATTATCAAAAACAAAATGTAATACCAAAATTCTATTTTATAGTAGATAGATTAGACTTATTAATTCAAGCTAAAAGAGAGTTTACAAGTAGAGGGTTAACGGTGCATATTGTTAATTCAAGAAATGAGTTTGTTGCAGATATAAAATCTAAAGCAGCATTACATAACGAAAGAGGAAACGCAGAAATTACAGTAGTAAATATTCAAAAGTTTTCAGATGATGCTAAAATAGTAACAGAACAAGATTATGATATAAATATTCAACGTGTTTATTTCTTAGACGAAGTTCACCGTAGTTATAATCCTGAAGGTAGTTTTTTAGCAAATTTAGAGCAGTCAGATAAAAATGCTATTAAAATAGGATTAACCGGTACACCTTTATTGGGTACAGAGTATAATTCTAAAACCTTGTTTGGCGATTATATTCATAAATACTATTACAATGCATCTATTGCAGATGGGTATACGCTAAAACTAATTAGAGAAGAAATAGCCTCTAATTATAAAATGGTTTTAGAAAAAGCCTTAAAAGAAATCAAAGTATTACAAGGTGATGTTCCTAAAAAGAAAATTTATGCAGATGCACGTTTTGCAGAACCAATGTTAGATTACATTGTTGAAGATTTTGAAAGTTTTAGATTAATGAATAACGATGCATCAGTTGGTGCAATGGTAGTATGTGATAGTTCAGATCAAGCTAAAATGTTATTTGAGATATTCAATAATAAATATAGAGATAGTGATACTTTGGCTTTAGATAAAGTAGCAGAAGAAAGAGAATCTTATGGAGATAAAAAAAGAGAAAGCTATAAAGTAAAAAAAGCAGCTTTAATTCTTCACGACATAGGTACTAAAGAAGAACGTAAACAAGAAGTAGAAGATTTTAAAGATGGTAAAATAGATTTTCTTTTTGTTTACAATATGCTATTAACTGGTTTTGATGCTAAAAGACTAAAGAAACTATACATAGGTCGTTTAATTAAAAAGCATAATCTATTACAAACATTAACCAGAGTAAATAGAACATATAAAGATTATAAATATGGTTTTGTAGTTGATTTCGCAGACATTAAAGCGGAGTTTGATAAAACTAATAAAGATTACTTTGAAGAGCTTCAAGAGGTTTTAGGTGATGAAATGGAGCATTATTCTAACATCTTTAAATCTAAAGAAGAAATTCAAGAAGAAATAGCAGACATAAAAGAGATATTATTTCATTATGACACTTTAAACGCTGAGAACTTTTCACAACAAATTTCTCAAATATCAGACCGTAAAAAAATGTTAGGTTTAGTAAAGGCTTTAGGTAATGCTAAAAGTTTATACAATCTAATTCGTTTATTTGGACATTATGAGTTGTTAGAAAAAGTAGATTTTAAAAAGCTTTCAGTATTATATAGAGAAGCAAATA